>NZ_JBEXMJ010000018.1 GCF_040610475.1 Actinopolymorpha sp. NPDC004070
CGCCAAAGAGAACCGCACCAACCGCCGCTGAACCAACCGCCAGGGGGTCAACTTTCCCGAACCCGCGCGGGGTCAGTTTTCGCGAAGCGTTGACATCTGTCTCCAGGACGCCGAGGCCGCCATAAGTCACCGCTGTATCTCGGCGCGGCGTACAAATCGGAATGTGGTCACCGTGGTCCCCACGAGGGCCACACAGCCCAGAGCGCAGACTACGGCGAGTGCGTTCGAGGCAGTGTCCACCTGAGTGGGCACGGGCCTGTTCGTATCGGCGTAGTCGAATTCCCTGCCCCACAGGTACCAGAACCCTGCCCACGACAGAACGATAAGCGCCATGAGCGGAGCTCCCAGCCGCGCTGCCCGCCTCCGCTGCCGGACGACCAGCACCACAATCGCCAGTGGCGCCATCACCATGGCTCCCAGTGGTCCGACCACGAAAGCGACGTCGAGCAGACTCATGGGCGGAGACACTACAGCGCATGGAGGAAGGCCGGCGAGACGTTGCTTGACACCAGCAAATCCGCTAGACGCGCCGGCCCTTCCACCAGGCGCTCCCTTAATCGCCGGCACCGTCCGTGCCCTTCCGGTAGAGCGCTGTGGGCCGCCACGGCTGCGGCCACGACGAACCTGGCACCAGCTCTGCAACACCGAGCTCGCGCAACCGGTTGAGCGTGTGGCGTACGTTGCCGTCGTCTGTACGGCCGAGCATCTCGGTGATCTGGCGCGGCGATACACCGCCCTCGCCGTTGACATCGAGCAGCGCGGCCACTTGCCGCTGCATCGAACCAACCAAGCGGTCTCTGAAGTCCGGCTGTTCCGTCGGCCTGGCGGTGAACGCGCAGCCAGCTCGGCCGCCGCAGTGGACAGCGCCCTAAGGAACTGCGCGATGGCACGATCCCGGGGATCCGGCGAGGTCTCGGTCATGGGGAGGAGTGATACTTCTGCACCGATTCCATAAGCCGATGGTGGGCCGGGAGGGCCATACGGCCGATCCCCTGCCCAGTGTCGGTGCCGGCCCTCCCGGTCGAGTAGCAGCATACGCCCGGACTCGCACATCTGTTCGATGAATCGAGAGGCGAGGAGAACTCGACGACGGCACACCTAACCCACACCTTTGGACGCGACGAGTCCGCCACTGACGGCGATAGATGATCATGACCAGGACGACGACAGCCGAGGTCACGGCCAAGTTCGCGAGATGACGCACAAGGCGAACAGCCATATTGATCAAATCCGCGGGTCCTGGGTTCGATCCCCGGGCGGCCGACCAACCCCGCAGGCTGCCGGTCTTCCCCGCCGTGCTGCCCAGTGGGGTGGTCCTGGCTACTCGTATGCAGCTGAACATGGGCAGCCGAGCCTCTGCGAAACAGGGATCGGCCGTGGCAGGCCGCTGGCCAGGATGATTCGGTGCGGCGGCGTAGGGTCGATGGCATGCCCACCACCAACGGGTGGCAGCACGAACCCGACCAAATCTCTCGGATGCAGCGGATCGCCCTGGAGTTTCGGCAGCGAGCCGCCCAGACACGTGCGCTCGCCGCGCGGTTGCGCAGGGGAGCGGCGGAGAGAAGCAAACTCCTAGCGGCGCACGCCGGTGAAGCAGCTGTGCAGCGGCTTCGCGCCGCAGAAGTACGAGGACGCGCCGCAGACGAACGTGAACGTGCGGCCAAGGAACGGAGCCGGACTGCGTTCCTTCGCGGGATCGCGGGCCAGGCCCGCCGTCGGCTGGAGGAACTGCGGTTCGTCGAACGCACCGAACGGATGCGCGCCGCGGAAGAGCGCGACCACCTCGCTGACCAGCGCGACCGCGAAGCCGACGAACGCGACCGCCTTGCCGACCAGCGCGAACGGGTCGCCGACGACCGGGACCGCAGCGAAGACCAACGCCAACGCGAAGCCGATCAGCGCGAACGGGTCGACGATGACCGCCAACGGATGGCCGACGAACGTGACCGCGACGCCAACCACCGTGACCGCGACGCGGCAGAACGCGAACGAGCAGCCGACCGGCGAGAACGGGTCGTCGACGAATACGAACGGGCAACCAACCAACAACGCCACGCTGACAATCCCTAAGTTGACCCGAATGTCCCAGGAGCAAACGGCCGAGAATCTGCGCAAGCGAGCCGCCGAGAAGCGTGCGCTCGCCGCGCGGTTGCGTACACAGGCGGCCAGGCAACGCGCTCAGGCGGAGCAGAACCGTGCGGCCTGTTTGGCGGCCGGTGGTCAGGAGTACCTCCGGCCAGATCGTGCCGCAGCGGACCGAGCCCGGGTCGACCGGTCTCTCAAAACCCAATATCGACGTCTCGCCGCCGAGGCCCACCGCCGGCTCGTCGAACTGGGAACCCTCGATCCCAAGGAATACCAACGAGGCGTCAACCAGCGCGACCGGGACGCCGACCAACGCGAAGCCCATGCCGACCAACGCGAAGCCGATGCCGATGAACGTGAACGCCTCATCGACGAACGTGAGCGGATCGCTGATGAGCGCGAACGCCTGGCCGAGGAGCGGGAAAGCCTGGCGGAGGAGCGCGAACGGGCCACCGACGAGCGCGAACGGGCCACCGACGAGCGCGACCAGGCCGCCGACGAACGTGACCAGGCCGCCGACGCTCCTGGCCGTGACCCTCACCGGCCGTCGTCCGAGCACGCGGTGAGTGACTAACTGAGTGACAATCGCGCGGCATCCAACCGGACCACACCGCACAACCACGTACCAGACGCACGCGGCGACGAGCGTGACGAGCCAGCTCCCGACCCCGCGGGGCATGCTTCGGGACGAAGAGGTCGTGGGTTCAAATCCCGCCACCCCGACGCAGGTCGCAGGGGGTGTCACCATCAGGTGGCACCCCCTTTGACGTCCTCTGAGTGCGCGGCTCCTTGCATGAGCGGAGCGGTTGACGCGGGAGTCCGGGCCGAGCGGTTGACCCTGCCCCTGGGGCAAGGGCGAGGTTGGGGCCACCGCTCGCGCTCACCGGAGGGAGCCCCGCCGTGCTGACCACGGATCCGACGCTCGACTTCTACCTGGAGCCGGGGAGGATGACCTCGCCCGGGCGTTACCGGGAGGTGTTCGACGGCCTGCCCCGCGACCTCGGCGCTCTGGCCCGGGTCGGGCACGGCCTGCTCGTCCACGAGCACATCGCCCCCGCCTACGGGCTGACACTCACCGACGAGCAGCGCGGCCCTGTGCACATCCGCCCGGTGGAGCAGTTGCTCGAACGGCTGCTGGCCGACGACGACAGTCCGCTCACCGCTCCGCGTCCACCCGAGAGGCGGCTCGCGGGCAACTGCCGGCACTTCACGGTGCTGATGGTTGCCATGTTGCGCCACCAGGGTGTGCCCGCGCGGGCGCGATGCGGATTCGGCGGATACTTCCCGACCGAGGCGTACGAAGATCACTGGGTGTGTGAGTACTGGCATGCCCGAGGCGGGCGGTGGGCCCTGCTCGACGCGCAGATCGACGACGTGCAGCGCGGGATCTTCCCGATCGACTTCGACGTCACCGACGTGCCCCGCGAGCGGTTCCTAGTCGCGGGCGACGCGTGGGCGAGGTGCCGCGCGGGGGACGCCGACCCGGCGAAGTTCGGCCTCACCGGGCTGGACGAGTTCGGCGCCTGGTGGATCGCTGGCAACCTCGTACGCGACGTCGCCGCCCTCAACAACCTGGAGATGCTGCCCTGGGACGACTGGGGTGCGATGCCCGGGCCGGACGAGGAGATCCCGGGCGAGTGGATCGCTCTGTACGACAGACTCGCCACGCTCACCGCATCGCCCGACGCCGGGTTCGAGGAGCTCCGCGCGGCCTTTCGAAGCGATGATCGGGTACGGGTCCCGCAGACTGTCCGCAACGCGGTCCTGAACCGGAGCGAGTCGCTGTGAAGCGCCTGGGGTTCGACGGATCGTGCGGTCTCGGCGAAGATGAGCCGGGTGAGTACACGGCCGCAACGGAGCGTTGACAGCTCTCCCGACGAGCTGCTCACCATCGGCGCGTTTGCCCGCCGGTCAGGCCTGTCGATGAAGGCGTTGCGCCTCTACGACCGGTGCGGGTTACTCAAGCCCGCCGACGTCGACCCGGGCAACGGCTACCGTCGCTACCACGCGAGTCAGCTCTTCACCGCGAGGCTGATCGAGATGCTGCGCTGGGTCGACATGCCGCTCACCGACATCGCGGAGGTCGTGTCCGCGCCGGGCGAGCGTGGCGCGGAGATCCTCCAGACCTACTGGGACGGGGTGGAACGTCGCATTACGGGGCAGCGCGAGCTCGTGCACCACCTCCGGGCCAGCATCCTCGGAGGCGACCACCGATTTGCGGGGTACGAGGTCCGCGTGCGCGACGTGGCGGAGCAGCTCGTGCTCACCGAGTGCAGCCGCGTGCGGCGGGAGGAGCTGGAGGGCTGGGCGGACGAGGTGAAGCGGCGGCTGACGAGCGCGGCGCGGGCGTACGGCGGGCCGAGCGCAGAGCTGTTCGTCGTCTTCCACGGACCCGTCACCAAGGACAACGACGGACCCGTCGAAGTGTGCGTGCCGATCCGCTACGCCCCCGCTACCCACGCCGATGCGACGATCCGTCGCGAACCCGCCCACCGCGAGGCGTACACGACGATCACCAAAGCCCAGTTCGACATGCCGCAGATCCTCTCCGCCTACGAAGCCGTCCAGCGGTGGATCGACGACCACGGACTGACCCGGACCGGACCCGGCCGGGAGGTCTACATCGCCGGGATGGACGTCGACGCTTCCGACCTCGACGACCAGCTGTGTCACGTGGCCTACCCGATCGGGTGAGTCGCCTCCCCGAGTCTGTTCAGCCGTCCGGCAACAGCTCGGCGATCATGCGGTGCCCCTCCCGCTCGAAGGCCTCGTCGCCGACCTGGTAGGCCCACGCCGCGGTTCCGATCGCGTAGCGAACCCGGGTACGGCACCATGCCGCGGGCTCCCGCGGATCCCGGCCGTATCCGTCCAGGAACGCGTCCTCGAGGGACGGATCTGACCGAAACTGCCGGGTGGCCAGCTGAACGAGGTCCGTGAGGGCAGGGCGCAGGTCGGCCCTCCCGAAGTCGATCGCGCTCACCGTACCCTCGTGCACGAGCCAGTTGCGGGGCTGCCAGTCACCATGGTTCGGCACCAGCGAGCTTGCCTCCGTGGGCCACGACTCGATTGTCTCCCGCAGACGCGCGGCGACGTCGGGGGCGATGCGGTGCGGTCTGTTCAGCCACGCGAGTGACTTCGCATTCTCCCGCGCCTCGAACTCCTCGTCCTCGACCGATTGCTGGTCATGCAACTGCGCCAGCATCAGGCCGGCCTGGCGGTAGGTTTCCGGCTCGCGTTCGTGGGTGCTTCCTTGTACGAGTTCGCCAGGCAGGTAACGGGTCACCAACAGTTTGGCGTCGGCGTCTGCGTACACGAGGTCCGGCGCTCGTCCTTGGGATGTCCAAGGCCGCAGCCAGTTGCGATGCGCCCGTAGCTCACGTGCCAGGTGGTGGTCCTTGTCGTCGCCCGCCTTGGCGATGTACCGGACGTCGTTGTGGCGCAGCTCGAGCACGACCGTTCCGACCAGTCCCCAACTGTGGTCTCGAACCACCTCCGCGCCGGGCAGCCAACGCTCCAACAGGTGGCGCTGCTGCTGTGAGAGTTGAGCACCCGAAGTCATCCGGGAAGCCTAGAACAGACTGAGGATGAGCGAGCCGACGCTGTGCAGCGGTCTGCGACGGGGTTGGCGCAGCTGCCGCTCGACCCGGCGAGGGGTTGGTTGCGCCGGACCAGGTGCGCAAGTTGAAGTTGACGTCAGATTCTCTTGTGGACAAGCGGTTTCCGACGAGCGATGGCCGATCTTGTCGGGTAGAATCGAACGCGTGAGCGATGGCGGTGAGGGCTTCGGCGACGGCCACCTGGGTGGGGACCCGGGTGGTCGTCGGGTGCTGCCTGCTGGTTTCGCGGATTTGCCGGGTGGTCCGGAGTTGGCGGCGGCGATCGCCGCGGTGGACCTGGCGGCGTGTAACGGGTGGGAGTTGGAGGAGTACGTCAAGGGGACGCGGCGGATGGTTTGCTGGGCGGAGTCGGCCAGCCTGACGGGGGTGAACGAGCTGACCTACGCCGAGCCTGGTCTGCGTGATGAGCCGGCCGAGCGCAGTGACACCCCGGACCCGATGACGTCGGTGGTGCTGGAGCCGTTGCTGGGGTGGACCGGTTACCGGGCGGCTCAGTACGTGGGGATGGCCGCGGCCGTGTCCCGGCTCCCACGGGTGGGTGAGGCGTTGGCGGGCGGGCGGTTGGAGCTCAACGAGGTCCGCATCATCGTGGACCGGATCGCCGACGCCAAGCCGGACCTGTGGGGTGTGATCGAGGACGCCCTCTTCCCGAAGGTGCTGGAACTGCGCGGCGGACTACTTCGCGCGAAGGTGGAGGCGGAGGTGGTCAATGCCGACCCCGAAGCCGCCGCCAAACGCCACCGCGAAGCCCGCACCGGGCGCAACGTCGCGATCTGGCCCGCCGTCGACGGCGTCGCCGACCTCGCCATCCGCGGACTGTCCGCGGACCAGGCCGCGGAGGCGTACGGCTACATCGACGCCATCGCCCGCGCGGTCAAATCCTCCGGAGATTCCCGCAATCTGGGTCAGTTGCGTGCGCACGTGGCCTACTCCCTGCTCGCCGGCACCGCCGACATCACCGACTGCTCGGCGCCCAGGCAATCCGGCCAGCCGCAGGGTGAGACCAAGCAGAACCAGGCGGCGCAGAACCCGGCGGGGCAGAACCCGGCGGCGCAAGGCGAGGCGGCGCATGGCCTGCCTGGGCAGGAGCAGTCTGAGCAGGACGAGTCTGAGCAGTGCACCGCGGAGGGTGAGCCGCCGCAGGAACGCCCCGACAGCGAGCAGGACGACCCCGAGCCGGTCGACCCCGAGACGGATGACCCCGAGCCGGTCGACGGTGAGCAGTCGGCGAACGAGCAGGGCCAGAACGAGCAGCGCGAGAACGAGCAGGGCGGGCAGGGGCACTGTGGTGTTCACCGGTTCCCCGACCATGATCTGCACGACAGTTGGTGTGAGTGTGGCGACTGTTCTCCTGTGCCGGTCGCCACGTGCACGGTGTGCGGCGGCGCCGCGACGACCGGCGTTCCGGTCCATGACACCGCAGCTCACCATGCCGCCGACCGCGGCTCTGCCGGTGAGAGCGCGACGGAGTGCGACGTGGCCGGGGAGAACGTGGCCGGGGAGAACGTAGCCGGAAGCTCCGCAACCGGTGAGGGTGCGGCTTCGGTGACCGGACCTTCGGCCGCGGGTCAGATCCCGCAGCAGAACCGCCCAGCGGATGAGACGGCCGACCCGCCCGGTCCACCAGTTCCACCCGACCCGCCACCGGACAACTCGACACCACCACCACCACCGCCGTGGTCTTCCACGCAGCCGAGCTGGGGGCCGATCCGAACGCGCGCCAAGATCCAGCTGAACGTGCCGCTGACCACCCTGATGGGGTTGTCCGCCCGGCCCGGGGAACTCGGCGGGTTCGGACCCGTCATCACCGAGGTGGCCGAGCGGTTGGTGGCGAACAACCTCACCAACCCCGAAGCCAGATTCAGCGTCGGGGTCACCCATCCGGTCACGGGGCGGTTACTGCATCTGCATCCGATACCGGCCAGATTCCTGCGCGGACTCCAAGCCGAGCTGGTGGCTGCCCGCGACCAGCGCTGCGTATGGACGACGTGCAGAAGACCGGCGGCCACCTGTCACCTGGACCACAACACCGAACACGCCGACGGCGGGGAAACCGGCGTGGACAACATCACGCCACTGTGCCCGCGCCACCACAAGGCCAAAACCGAACGCGACTGGAAACTGAAGCAGACCGGGCCTGCCGAACACACCCTCACCGACCCCTTCGGCCGCAGCTACAGCAGCCGGGCGCCCTCCCTCACCGACCCGGCGACACCAACCGAGCCCACAACAGCCACCGGCGGCGCCCGAACGGCCAAGGATGACCTGCCGCCGTTCTGACGACGAGGCCCGATGTGCTCTTCGCACGCTCTGCGCTTCCGGGGTGGTCGGTGAGGACCCGCCGGCCGGCTGGCACGCCTGAACCAGCGCGTACACGGCAGACCGACGGCTCATCGACCAATCAGACGGGGGCAGCGGCCGGGCCGCAGGCCCTCTCCTGGTTTTGCAGCCCTGATCAGGTAGCGGTGGTTGTGCACCACGAGCGGGCCCTCATCACGGAGTCGGCGGTCGAGCTCCCGGAGCTTCGCGTCGTACCGGCGTAGGTCGAAGTCGGGGAGCACCCAGGACACCACGGTCAGCTGAAAGACCACTGCGGCGATGTCGTGGAAGGCGTAGGGCGCAAAGTCCTCCTGAGCGGTGAGGATCGAGAACCCCCGACTCACCGACGCAGCAAGGGTTTCGGCGAAGACATCGGTGTCCACGTCCTGCGACGGCGGGGCCCCGAGCGCGGCGTTGAGCTCCAGGTCGTTGCGTGTTCCGCCCTGCTGGGTAAGGAAGATCCCACCCGGCGACAACGCACGCCACACCTCGTCGACCGCGAACGCGCCGTGCCGGTTGAGGACGAGGTCGAACTCGCCGTCGGCAACCGGTAGCCGGTCTCCCTCCTGCGCCCGGCGTACGTCGACGCCCAGCGGTTCCAGGCGTTCGCGGGCAGCGAGCACGTTCGGCTCCCAGCCTTCGGTGGCGACGGTGTACGACGGGAGCGGGACCAGCGAGGCCAGCAGTTCCCCGCCGCCGGTGTCGAGGTCGAGTACGGCGGTGGAGCACGAGATCGCCTCGCGGGCAAGGTCCGGGTACGACCAGGAGAGCTCGCCGCCACTGGTCCGGTTCCGCAGGTAGGAGAAGTCCCACCCGCTCATCGCCTCGGCGGCGGCCAGTGCGTCGGCAACGAGGTCTTCGTAGGTGTCGGCCGCCTGGGCGGCGTCGACGGGTTCGGCTGAGGGGACAGCACGACGTGGGTCCATGGATGAAGGTCCTGTTCAGACGAAGGTACGAGGGCAAAGCAGGACGCGCCGACGGGAAAGTCGCCGTCGGCGCGGCGCCGGGGATCCTCGGCTGCGAACCGGGTCCAAGCGCGGAGCTAGCCGCTATCTCGCACGCCATCACCGTAGCGGACGCCGCAAGCCCTATTGGCTTGTCACTCGAGCACGCCCGAGGCGAACACGCGGCCGTCGAGGACCGGCAGTCGCTAACGTGCGGACATGACGCTGCCGGACCCCGTGCACGTGGGGCTCTGCCGAAGGCCGACCTTCACGTCCACCAGGAAGCCGCTCCACGACTGGACCGCGTACTCGCCCGAGGGCCGGGCAGAGCATCCTCACCTGCACGCTGAGGCGCTCGCGGTCTTCGCCGACCTCACCGTGCCGGCGGACTCCCTTGCCCACAAGGCCGACGCCTGCATCCGTGCGGCGGCGACGGCTTGGCCGGGGTGGACTTCATCGTCACGCCGTACGGCAGGCGGCCGGGGTGTGGGTCACGTTGGCCACCGACGATCCCGTCCAGGTGGGTACGACCATCGATGAGGAGTACGCCGCCGCCGCAACTCGAGGTTGACACCGGTCAGCTCCTGCGGATAACCACGGAACGCGGTGCGGGCCGCGTTCACCACGGCGGAGCGGCGTACGCTCAGGCGCCAGAATGCTCATCAGTTCGTCGGACACCCAACCACCGTTGAGGTACAGGACGTCGCACCGCACTCCTCCACACGAAGCCGACCTTCTCGTACGCGCGACGGGCACGGGGGTTGAAGTCGTAGACGTTCAGCGAGATCCGGTGCAGGCCGAGCTGTTCGAAACCGTGCGCCACCATCAGCCGCACCGCCTCGGTCCCCAGGCCGCGACCCTGCCCGGCGGCCACGAGCGCGATGCGGAGGTTGCAACCGCGGTTGGGCTCGTCCCATTCGTTCAGCACGACCTCGCCCACGCACGCGCCGTTGTACTGATCGACGACGGCGAGGTCCAGACGGTCCGGCTGCTCGTTCCGGCTGTGGACCGCAGAACGGTGGTGTCCTCGGCCAGGAAGCGGCGCAACCTCACCCGCTGTCCGACGACAGTGGCTTGGCGGAGACCGGGTCATGAACCAGCCACCGATCTCGATGGTGACCAGGGTGAGCAGGACCGCGCCGGCGATGATCCGGGAAGGGGTGGCCAGCGCAGGGACTCCATTGCGTACGACTCTCCTTGTGGATTGGGTTCTGCGATCGCGGAACGAGCGGGCTTCCGCGGTCAGCGGTGGGCCGGCGCCGACTCCTGGGTTGGCGCGTGACCTTGAAACGGCACGTCGGCGAGCGCGGCGTGGATGTTCGCCGGCAGGAGCAGGAGGAACAGTGCCGTCAGGCCGACCGCCGCGGTCCAGCACGTTCCGGCGACGACCAGGCCCACGGCGCCGCCCAGGAGTTCGAGCACCCGGTGAGATACACGGTCGCGTCCGCGAACGGCACCATCACCGAATGCTCGGTTGGCACCTGCGTTTCGGTCAGCCGACTGACCAGCGATCACTTCCTGACGGAAACACCCCGGCATACGCGACCGAGCGGTCGCGCGCCGGCCACCCGGCGCACACGACGTTTCACGGTCAAGGGTGCCGACGACCAGAACCGGCGCAAACCCGGCCAATTGGGGACAACCAGGCGCTTTCCGCGCTCAGAACCTGAACACTTGGCCACGGCAGTACCACGTTGTAACGAATTGCTGCAGTCGAAGAAAGCAGGAGACGACAGGATGTTGGACAGGCGCACATTCCTCTACGGCGCGGGCCTCACCGCCGGCGCCGTGACGCTCGGCGCGTGCTCCTCGGGTGGTGGTGAGCAGGCCGCAGAACCCAAGGCGAGCAAGTCGGCGGCAAGTTCGGGCAAGGGGTCGGAGCGCAAGCCGCTCTCGCCGCCGAAGAAGCTCACCGAGGCGCCGATGCTGGCCGACCAGGTGAAGGCCGGCAAGCTTCCCGAGTTGGCGAAGCGCATCCCGTCCAGCCCGTACGTCGTTCCGCACAGGTGGCTGGAGCCGGCGAAGTACGGCGGCAACCTCAACATCCTCGTCCCGGAGACCAACGACCTGCAGATCCTGGAGTACATGTACGGCCACTCCCTGCTGCGGTTCCTCAACGACGCACTGGACATCGGCCCGGGTCTGGTGGAGAGCTTCGAGTCCAACGCGGACGCCTCGGAGTGGACCCTGCACTTCCGCAAGGGCCTGCGCTGGTCGGACGGGCACCCGTGGACCACCGCGGACATCATGTTCTGGTGGGAGGACATGGTCCTCAACACCGAGCACACGGAGGTTCCGCCCGACGAGGCGCGCTCGGGCAAGGGCACGGTCATGAAGATGACCGCGCCGGACGACAACACCCTCGTGCTCACCTACGACGCACCCGCGCCGCTCACGCCGATCCGGCTGGCGGGGTATGTCAACCGTGGTAACGGTTCCACCTGGATGGAGCCCAAGCACTACCTGAAGCAGTACCACCCGCGCTACAACAAGTCCGTCTCGAAGAACTGGGCCAGCGCGGACGGGGAGTTCGAGAAGAAGCGCAACCAGGTGCAGACTCCCGGCTGCCCCGTCATGACCGGCTGGGTGCTGAAGTCCTACAAGGAAGGCCGCACGGCCGTCTGGGAACGCAATCCCTACTACTGGGTCGTCGACCGGGAGGGCCGCCAGCTGCCCAACGTCGACCAGATCACGTTCCGCGCCAACAAGGACGTCGAGGTCGGCAAGCTGCAGATCCAGCAGGGCAAGGTCGACTACGTGCACGGGCCGTTCACCGGGCTGACGCTCGGGGATGTGTCGGGCTTCAAGCAGACCGAGAAGCGCAGCGGGATGGACACCTTCTTCTGGGACAGCGGAACCGGCACCGGTTCGATGTTCTTCTTCAACTACGACTACGAGGACCCGAAGATGCGGGCCCTCATCCGCAAGCCGAAGTTTCGCCAGGCGCTGTCACACGCGTTCCGGCGCGAGGACGCCCGCAAGCAGATCTACTTCAACACCGGTGAGCTCTCCACCGGGACGATGAGCCCGAAGGCCGGAGAGTACCAGTCGGGTGCCGAGGGCCAGAAGATCTACAAGCAGTGGCGCGACTCCTACGTGAAGTACGACCCGGCCAAGGCGAAAGCGCTCCTTGACGAGCTCGGTGTCAAGGACACCAACGGCGACGGTAAGCGGGAGATGCCCGACGGCAGCCCGCTGGCGATCCGCCTGGACTTTCCCGCCGACGCCGGTGACGAGCACCAGCAGAAGAACAACATGCTCAAGCGGGACTGGGAAGCCGTCGGGCTGACGGTCAAACTCAACCCGGTCGCACCCGAAGGCTACGGCGATCAGTGGGCCAACGGCCGGCTTGCCTCGCAGTGCGCATGGGAGGTCAGCAACGGACCCGACCACTTCGCCCAGGTCGCCTGGCTGGTGCCGGTCGAGTCCAGCCGGTGGGCTCCGCTGGAAGGGCAGATGTTCAACATGCGCGGAACGGCGGCGGAGAAGGAGCAGCTCGACGTCGACCCGTTCAAGCGCACACCGCCCCGGATGGCACCGGAGAAGGGCGGCCCGATCGACCGGCTGTGGAAGCTGTACGACCAGGCCAAGCTGGAGCCGGACGAGATCAAGCGGCGCCAACTCGCCTTCCAGATGGTGAAGATCCACATCGACGAGGGCCCGTTCTTCATGGGCACGATCGCCAACACCCCGGCGGTCATGCTGGCCCACAAGGATCTGCGCAACGTTCCCCGCAAGGAGAACCTCACCCAGGGCGGCTTCGTCAACCCGTGGCAGCACCCCACGCCCGCGGTGTACGACCCGGAGACGTACTTCTGGCAGAACCCCGACAAGCACACCACCTGAGACACCGATTGACGGCGGCCACGTGGCCGGGCCTCCCGCCGGGGCCCGGCCACATGGCCTTCGGCCTCCAAAGTCGGGCGTTCTGGCTGCGTCCTCGCAGGGCCCGAGGACCGCAGACTGCTGCCATGAACTCCCTCGTCAGGCAGATCCTGCGGCTGTGGGACGAGCCGATCGTGGACTGGGCGGCGGCCGAGACCGCCTTCCGCGCGGTGTACGCCGACCCGGTGGTGGTCAACGACGTCAAGCTGGCCGTGACCGACCTGGTGCGCCGGGCGCTGGCGCTGCAGGAGACCTACGAAGGCCGTACGACGGACATCATCGAGACGTTCGAGTCCGACGGGCGGATCGCGCTGGCGGTCCGGATGCGGGGACGGCACGTGGGCGCGCTGGCCACCCCGCTCGGCCCGGTCGCACCGACGGGGCGGATGGTGGAGATCCGCGTGATCGACCTGCTCACCGTGTCCGGCGGCCGGGTCACCGCGGTCACCACGCTGTCGGACGAACTCGGCCTGCTCCGCCAGCTCGACGCCGTGGCCCTCATCTGAGCCTTGCCAGGCGGTTCGAGCTCTACAGGGCGTCCCAGTCGAGCACCGGCGCGGCCAGGTCGCGGATCGAGGCCAGCAGCCCGAGCCGGGCGGCGCGTACCGCCTGGTCGTCGGCCATCACCAGCACCGCGTCGAAGAACGCGTTGACCGGGCCGACCAGCCCGCCCACCGCGTCCGCGAACTCCGCCAGGGTGTAGTCCGCCCCCAGCGCGTCGGCGACCTTGCCCAGCTCCTGGTGCAGCGCCAGCTCCTCCGGCTCGGTCAGCGCGGCCGGGTCGTAGGCGCCGGCCACGTCGCCCGGCACGATTCGCCGCACCCGCTGCAGCGCCGCCACCACGTCGGCGAACGCCGGGTCGGACGTACGCCGGGAAAGCTCCCGCAGCGTCTGGTCGGCCAGCGCCGGCGTCCCCGCCAGCGGCAGCACCGCCTGCACGTGGGTGTACTCGTGCCCGGCGTCGAGCAACTGCTGTTCGTACCGCCGTACGACGAACTCAGCGGCGTCGGCCAGCGCCTTGTCCGGCACCTCGACGCCCTGCGCCCGGATCCGCTCGGCGGCCACCGCCAGCCCGCGCTCGACCGTCACCGCGGCGAGGTCGGCCCGGTCACGCAGAATGCTGACCACGCCCAGCGCGGCCCGCCGCAACGCGAACGGGTCGGAGCTTCCGGTCGGGTTGGCACCGACCGCGAACAGGCCGGCCAGCAGGTCCAGCCGGTCCCCCAGCGCCAGCAGGGCGCCCGGGAGGGTCGCCGGCAGCGGGCCGCCGGCGGTGCGGGGCAACTCCATGTCGTACAGCGCCTGAGCGACCGCCTCGGTCTCCCCGGCGCGCCGGGCGTACTCCCGGGCCATCGTCCCGGCCAGCGAGGTCAGCTCCACGACCATCTGCGAGGCCAGGTCGAACTTCGTCAGCTCACCCGCCCTGGCCAGCGTGGTCGCGGCGTCACCGGTCACCGACACCAGCTCACCGAGTCGGTCCGCGACCGCGGCGATCCGGTCGGCGCGCTCGGCCATCGAGCCGAGGCGGTTCTCGAACGCCAGCTTGGCCAGCCCTGCCCGGTGCTGCTCCGGCGGCACCTCCAGGTCGGCCCGCCAGAAGAACGCCGCGTCCTCGTACCTCGCCCGCAGCACCGCCTCGTTGCCGGCCCGCACCACGTCGGCGTCGCAGGAGCCGTCGGCGACCGCGACGAAGTGCGGCAGCAGCGTGCCGTCACCCGCGCGAACCGGGAGGTAGCGCTGGTGCTTGCGCATCACCGTGGTGAGGATCTCCGCCGGCAGGTCGAGGTAGTCGGCCGAGAACGAGCCGAGGATCGGCACCGGGTGCTCGACCAGGTTGACGATCTCCTCGACCAGGGCCGCCTCGCCCTCCAGGTCGATCACGCCGCCGACCTGCGCGGCGAGGGCCCGGGACGCGGCCACGACGAGCTCGCGGCGTTCGTCCGGGCTGGCGGTGATCTCGTGCCGGCGCAGGAAGTCGAGGTAGCCGTCGGCGGACGGCACGGTGACCACCGGCTCCGCCGCCGTACGCCGCACCCGGGTCGTCGGCCCCGACGCGAGCGTGGAGACCGCGACCGGGACGGCCTGCTCGCCGAGCAGGGCCAGCAGCCAGCGGATCGGGCGGGTGAACGACAGCTTCGGGTCGTTCCAGCGCATGTTCGTGTCGGCGCGCAGGTCGGCCACAAGCGAGCCGAGCAGCTCCGACAGCACCCGCGACGCGGGCCGGCCGACGTCGGTGCGCACCGCGGCGACGTACTCCGTGCCGCCCTGCTCGATCCGGGTCAGCTCTGCCGGGTCGACACCCTGGCCGCGGGCGAATCCCTGCGCGGCCTTGGTCGGGTTGCCGTCGGCATCGTAGGCGGCCGACACCTTCGGGCCGCGCACCGTGCGCTCGGCGTCCGGCTCGTGCGGGGCCACCGCCTCCACCACCGCGACGACCCGACGCGGCGTGGCGTAGGTGCGGACCTCGCCGTGGGAGAGGCGGGTGCCGGCGAGCCGGCTGGTGAGCCCCTCGCGGACGGCCTCGGCGGTCCGGCGTACCTCCGCGTGCGGAAGCTCCTCGGTGCCGATCTCGAACAGCAGCGTGCTCGGCTCGTCGATCCTGGGGTACGCCGAGTCGTCGGCCGGCGCCTGCGCGAGCGGCGGCGGCTCGACCAGGCCGAGCGGGTTGCCGAGCTCCTCCCGGCGTTCGGCCCACAGCGTGGCGACCTGGCGGGCCAGCGAGCGCATCCGGCCGAAGGCGTTCGCCCGCTCGGTGGTGCTGATCGCACCGCGGGAGTCGAGCACGTTGAAGACGTGGGAGCACTTCAGGACGAAGTTGTGCGCGGGGACCGGCAGCCTTTCGGCGATGCACCGGCGGGCCTCCCCCTCGTAGTCCTCGAACAGCCGCCAGTTGGTGGCCACGTCGGCGTCGTCGAGGTAGTACCGGCTCATTTCGTACTCGGACTGGCCGAACACCTCGCCGTAGGAGATCCCGGGCGCGTAGGCGATGTCCTTGAAGTGGCCGACGCCCTGCAGCGCCATCAGGATCCGCTCGATGCCGTAGGTGATCTCCACCGACACCGGGTCGAGGTTCTTGCCGCCGGCCTGCTGGAAGTACGTGAACTGGGTGATCTCCAGGCCGTCCAGCCACACCTCCCAGCCCAGGCCCCACGCGCCGAGCGCCGGGGACGCCCAGTTGTCCTCGACGAACCGGATGTCGTGTGCGTCCACGTCGATGCCGAGCGCGCCGAGGCTGCCGAGGTAGACCTCCTGCGGGTCACCCGGGTCGGGCTTGAGGATCACCTGGAACTGTGTGTGGGTCTGCAGGCGGTTGGGGTTCTCGCCGTACCTCGCGTCGTCGGGGCGGACGCTCGGCTCGACGTACGCCACCCGCCACGGCTCCGGCCCCAGGACCCGCAGGATCGTCGCGGGGTTGTACGTACCCGCGCCGACCTCGGTGTTGAAGGGCTGCACGATCATCGCGCCGCGCTCGGTCCAGTAGTTGGTCAGCGCGAGGAGCGCGTCCTGCATCGTCACCACAGTTGCCACGCGGACCACCTTAGAGGCCGTCGGGGCGGGGGCCGTCGACCGGGACTCCGCGCTCGGACCCGCGCTCGGACGCGCCACCGGGCCCGCCGTCGGATTCCGCGGCCAGGAGATCCTCCGGGAACCCGTAGAAGCGGAGTGCGACCGCCCGGACCTCTCCGTCGCCGTCGCCGCCGTCCTCGGCGTGCAGGAGCTGGTAGCGGCCCAGCAGCTCGAGGTACTCCTCGGCGAACCGCCGCAGCTCGGCCCGGGTCAGCAGCAGCCGCGCCCTCGAGCCCTGGGACCACGGGCCGTACCGCTCCGGGTGCCGGAACGCCCGCCGGAACAGGTTCAGCTCGTGCGCGAGCTTGGCGTCCCAGAACGCCTCGAACCGCGGCCGGTCCTCCTCCGCGATGTCCTCCGGCCGGGGTGCGCGCAGGTCGAGCGGGACCTCCCGCCACCCCTGCCCGGCCGCCTCGACGTAGCCGGCCAGGGACAGCTCACCCAGTGTCGCCCGCACCGCCGCAGGGGACAGGCCGGTCGCTGCGACCAGCTCGTCGACGGTCATCACCTGTGCGCCCAGCAGGGTCAGCAGGCGCCGCGCGGCCGGATTGCCCAGGACGAGCTCGATGTCGTGGACGGTCAGCTCCCGGGAGGCCACCCGGGCGGTGACGATGGTGCGCGCCCGTACGGCCAGCACCACCGCGATCGGGATCTCCACCAGCACCGCGGTGGCCAGTGACATCCACCGGTCGTCGCTGTTCCAGTCGAGTACGACGTCGAACCACGCGTCGCAGCACAGCAACGCGGCAGTGGCCACGAGAAGAGGCACAGCCGCGCGGCGGCGCCGCCAGCCGAACCACGCCGCCAGGGCGAGCAGGATCACCAGGGCCACGTCGAAGCCGACCCAGGCCAGCCGCCAGTGCCGGGTTTGGTACTGGTCGGGCAGGCTGATCAGCAGGAAGCCGATCCAGGGGACGAGGGCAACCGCCGCCACGACGAGGAAGAGGAGCAACGGCCGACGTCTCACGGGACAACGGTAGGCCGCGCATGCGAGTGCCGTCGTGCAGCCGTCACGTACATTCACCACGTATGGGGCGTCTCGATCCACTGGCCGGTGGTGTGGACCTGCGTCCCGCGCACGACGTGGCCGGACCTGCGGGCACGCGCGGGCCGGTCGGCGCGGCCGAGCGGCATCTGGCGCCCGACCTCGCCCGGGGCGCGGTGCTGGCGATGATCGCGCTGGCCAACGCGCCGGTCCTGCTGTACGACCGGCCGCTCGGCCTTCGCGGCCACCTCGCCGAGACCGGCTGGGCGGACCGGGTGGTGACGTTCGCGACCACGGCGTTCGTCGACGGCCGGGCGTTCCCGATGTTCGCCGCGCTGCTCGGCTACGGCGTGGTGTCCCTCGTCCGCCGGCAACTCGACGCCGGGACCACCCACGCCGCCGTCCGCCGACTGCTGCGCCGCCGGCACCTGGTCCTGCTCGGCATCGGCGTGGTGCACGCCCTGGCGCTGTTCTCCGGCGACGTGCTCGGCGCGTACGGCCTGGCCGGGCTGGTGATCCTCACCCTGCTCGCGATGAGCGACGGCCGGCTGCTGCTCACCGCCGGCCTGCTCGGGATCCCGTTCCTCGCCGTGGGTGCGACGTACGGCGTGCCGCCCGAACCCGGTGCCGCCTACCTGCCGTCGGCCGCGGAGCCCTCCCTGCTCACGGCGGCCGGCCTCCGGCTGGGCGAGTGGCTGCCGGCCACCCCGGTCAGCGCGCTCGGCATGCTCGTACCGATCTGCCTGGGCGTGTGGGCCGGACGGCGCGGCTACCTGGACCGACCGGACCGGCACGTGCGGACGCTGCGGTGGGCGGCCGGGCTCGGCATCGGCGTGGGCGTGCTCGGCGGCGTCCCGTTCGCGCTGCTCGTGTCCGGAGTGTGGCCGGCCACCTCGCTGGGCGTCGATCTCGGCCTGGCGGTACTGCACACCGGGACCGGCGTGGCGGGCGGCCTGGGACTTGCTGCCCTCGGCGGGCTGGCCGCGACGCGCCCCGCCTTCTCCGGCCGGGCGGTCTCCGCTCTGGCAGCCTGCGGGGCGCGGTCGCTGTCCTGCTACCTCGCCCAGTCGGTCGTGCTGGTCCCGCTTCTGTCGCCGTGGGCGCTCGGGCTCGGCGCCTGGCTGGGCAGCGCCGCGGTGGCTCTGCTGGCGGTCGCCACCTGGCTGGGGACGATGATCGGCGCGGCCTGTCTGGCCCGGCACGGCCGGCGCGGCCCGGCGGAGTGGCTGCTCCGCCGGATCGTCTACGGCCGCCTCAATCGCCCAGCGCAAGGTCGTAGTTGACCCACTCCCGCCGGGTGCGGAAGCCGAGGCGTTCGTACAGTCCGAGAGCACCGGTCGGGTTGACCGAGTCCACGCCGAGCGAGGCCTCCTCGAACCCGGCGTCGCGGGCCGCGACCAGGGTGCGGCTGAGCAGGGCGCGGGCGGCGCCGCGGCCGCGGTACTCCCGGCGGGTGCCGACCTGGCCGACGTAGCAGTCGCGGACGCCGGTGGCGGCGGTGTCGGCTTCGTACTCGTAGGTCAGGACGTACGCCGCGATCCGGTCACCGTCCAGCAGCAGGTGCGACGTCGCACCCCGGAACGACCGGGACCCGGTGACCCAGATCCGCCACACCTCCTCGTCGCGCGGCTGGAAACCCCAGTGGTCGAGGAACGCCTCGTTGTGCGCGGCCCGCAGCGCGGCGTCGAGTTCGGGGCGGAACGTGGTGAGGGTGAGGCCTTCGGGGATCTCCGCCGCCGGGATCGGCTCGGCCAGCACCCGCTGCATCCCGAAGAAGTAGCGGGCGGCCGCGAAGCCGGTCCGCTCCAACATGGTGCGGGCACCGGTGTTGCCCGCGCCGGTCCCGGTGGTGAGCACTCCGGGCACGCCGGGGTTCTTCTGCGCGTGGGCCTCCCGGCCGCGCTTGCACATCCAGTCCAGCAGGCGCCCGCCGACACCGTGCCGCCGCCACAACGGGTGCACCGCGCCCTCCAGCCGGACCCGGTCGGTCTCCTGGGCACCCGGCCGGGCGTGCACCACGGCGTAGCCGACCATCTGCTCGCCGTCCCACACCGCGCGGGTGTCGTCGGCGGCGCTGAGCGTGGCGTCGGACATCTCCTCGGCCAGGTCCTCCGCGCCGTAGTGCTCGCCCTGGTCGTCCACGATCTCCACCGCGCGCAGCAGCTCGACCCAGGCGGGCAGATCGGCGGACCCGATCGGCCGGACCGAGAGGTCGTCCCAGCCCCGCGCCGGATCGACGGCGGAGGGTGCGTCGGTGGTCGCGGCGGTTTCGCGTACGTCGGCGGCGTCGGCGTTCATGGTCGGCAGGGTACGGCCGCCCACCCCCGGCGGGCGCGGGGTTTTCCGGAGGGGTTCCGCCGCCGACCGGCTCCGGCGTGATGTCAACTATGAGTTGGCGATGTAGGGGCCGGCGGCCCGGCCCGGACCGCATGCGGAACGCCCGGAGCACCGAGGAGACGACCGGATGAGCGGACCTACCGCGAGACACTCTGCCGGTGGGGCAGCCGACGGGGGAACCGGCGGCGCGTCCGGCGAGGTGGACCGGCCCTGGCCGGCTCTGGCCGCCCTGTGCGCCGGCTTCTTCATGATCATGCTGGACACCACGATCGTGAACATCGCGATCCCGGCCATGATCAGAGGTCTGAACGCGAGCCTGTCCGAGGTCATCTGGATCAACAGCGTCTACCTGCTCACCTACGCCGTACCGCTGCTGCTCACCGGGCGGCTCGGCGACCGGTTCGGACCGAAGCGGCTCTTTCTCGGCGGCCTGGTCGTCTTCACCCTGGCCTCGGCCGCCTGTGGGTTCGCCGGCAGCGCGGCCGCTCTGATCGTGGCCCGGGCGGTTCAGGGCCTCGGCGCGGCCGCGATGACGCCGCAGACGATGGCGTTCGTCACCCGGCTGTTCCCGCCCAGCAAGCGGGGCGCGCCGATGGGCCTGTGGGGCGCGGTGGCGGGCGTGGCCACCATCACCGGCCCGCTGCTCGGCGGAGTGCTCGTCCAGACCCTCGGCTGGGAGTGGATCTTCTTCGTCAACGTGCCGATCGGCGTCCTCGCCATCACCGCGACGATCTTCCTCGTACCGGACTGGCAGCCGCGCCACAGCCACCGCTTCGACCCGATCGGCATCGCGCTCAGCAGCATCGGGCTGTTCTGCGTGGTCTTCGGCCTGCAGGAGGGGCAGCGCTACGACTGGGGCACGATCGCCGGACCGGTCACCGTCCCCGAGATCATCGGAGCGGGCATACTCCTGCTGGTGGCGTTCGTGGTGTGGCAACGGGTCAACCGCGACGAGCCGCTGCTGCCGCTGGCGGTGTTCGGGCACCGCAACTTCTCCATGTCGAACCTCGCCAACATCACCGTGGGGTTCACGATGGCTGGAATGTTCCTGCCGCTGGTGATCTACATCCAGTCGGTGCTGGGCTACTCGGCGATCATGTCCGGCCTGATCACCGCGCCGTTGTCGTTCGTGGCCGGCGTGGTCGCACCGTTCGCGGGGCGGATGTCGGACCGGATCAGCGGGAAGTGGATCGTCGCCGGCGGCATCGCGACGTTCGCCCTCGGCATCTTGATGCTGACCATGCTGGCGCACTACGACAGCACCGGCTGGGCGCTCACGCCGGCCTTCGTGGTCGCCGGACTCGGCGTCGGCTGCATCTTCTCCCCGCTGGCCAACCTCGCCACCTCGGGTCTGGACCCGCGGCTGATCGGCGCCGGCTCGGGGATCTTCAACACCTCCCGGCAGGTGGGCAGCGTGATCGGGAGCGCGGCCATCGGGGTGCTGCTGCAGGCCCGGCTCGCCGTCGAGCTTCCGGCCCAGGCGGCGGCCGCCGCCGCGAAGCTGCCCGCCCCCTACCGCGAGCAGTTCGAGCAGGGGTTCGCGAAGGCGGCCGCCGGCAACGGCGACTTCTCCGCCGCCGCGCGGACCCCGCTGCCGCCCGGCATCCCGGCGGCGGTCGCCGACCAGCTGCGCCGGCTCGGCGCGAGCGTGTTCGAGCACGCGTTCACGGCGGCGATGCGGACGACGTTGCTGTTGCCGGTGGTCGCCCTCGTCGCCGGCGTGGTCGCGTGCCTGGCGATGCGGCCGCGGGCGCGTACGACCGGACACCACCGGGCGACCAGCGACGCCGACGCCCCGGCGCGTTCGCGATGAGCGCCGATCTCCTGCTGGGTCTCGCCGGAGCGCGGAGCGGTCACTTCCGGCTGGAGTCGGGGTACCACGGCGACGTCTGGCTGGACGACCTGGACGGAATCTTCCGGCGGCCGAGTGATCTCGCGCCCCAGGTGGTGGCGCTTGCCGACCGGCTTCGCGCGTACGACCCCGACGCGGTCTGCGGCCCGCTCACCGGCGGCGCGTTCCTCGCCCAGCTGCTCGCCCGCGAGCTCGGCGTGGAGTTCTGTTGGACGGAGCGGCTGCGTGCCCCCGAGGCCGGCGTGCTCTTCTCCGCGGCGTACGCCCTGCCGGACGGCACCTCCCTGAGCGCTCGCCGGGTCGCGGTCGTCGACGACGTGGTCAACGCCGGCTCGGCGGTACGCGCGAGCCTGGACAGCGTGACGAACGCCGGCGGTGAGCCCGTGGCGGTGGGCGCGCTGCTCCTCCTCGGACCGCCGGGCAGCCGGCCGAGCAGCATCGGCCGGTGCCGCGTCGAGGCACTGGCCGAGGCCGACAGCAACCTGTGGGAGCCGGCGGCGTGCCCGCGCTGCGCCGCCGGCGAGCAGTTGGCCTAGACCGCGTTACGACCTAGCGGCCGGTGCCGCCGTAGACGACCGCCTCGACCTCGGTGGCGTCCAGGTCGAACGCGTGGTGGGCCGCCGCCACCGCGGCGTCCACTCCGTCCTCGTCGACCACGACCGACACCCGGATCTCGGAGGTGGAGATCATCTCGATGTTGACGCCCGCCTCGGAGATCGCCTGGAAGAACCGCGCCGCCACACCGGGGTTGGTGCGCATCCCGGCGCCGATCAGTGAGACCTTGCCGATCCGGTCGTCGTAGAGCAGTTGCTCGTACCCCACGGTGTCCTTGATCTTGGCCAGCGACGTCATCGCCTGCTGACCGTCGACCCGGGGCAGGCTGAACGAGATGTCGGTACGCCCGGTGGCCACGCCGGAGACGTTCTGCACGATCATGTCGATGTTGATCTCGGCGTCGGCCAGCGTCTTGAAGATGTGCGCCGCCTCGCCCACCTTGTCGGGCACCGCCACCACCGTGATCTTCGCCTCGGTGCGGTCGTGCGACACCCCGGAAATGATCGGTTGTTCCATCTCGGCCTCCTCCAGGGGGTCCGGCGTGTCGGTGACCTGGGCGCGCCGGGCGGTCTCGACGACCTCCGGATCGGCGACCCAGGTGCCGATCTTGTGGCTGAACGACGACCTGACGTGGATCGGAATCTGGTAGCGGCGGGCGTACTCCACACACCTCAGGTGCAGGATCTTGGAGCCGCAGGCCGCCATCTCCAGCATCTCGGAGTAGCTGATGCGCGGGATCCGGCGGGCGGTCGGCACGATCCTCGGGTCGGCGGTGAAGACCCCGTCGACGTCGGTGTAGATCTCGCACACGTCGGCGCCCATCGAGGCGGCCAGCGCCACCGCGGTGGTGTCGGAGCCGCCGCGGCCGAGGGTGGTGATCTCCTTGGTGTCCTGGGAGACGCCCTGGAACCCGGCGACGATCGCGATCGCGCCTTCGTCCAGCGCCTGCCGGATCCGCCCCGGCGTGACGTCGATGATCTTCGCGCGCCCGTGCTGGGACGTGGTGAGCACGCCGGCCTGACTGCCCGTGTAGGACTTCGCCACCTGGCCCAACTGCGCGATCGCCATCGCCAGCAGGGCCATCGAGATCCGCTCACCGGCGGTGAGCAGCATGTCGAACTCCCGCGGCGGCGGGAGCGGGGTCACCTGCTGAGCGAGATCGGTGAGTTCGTCGGTCGTGTCGCCCATGGCCGAGACGACCACGACGACGTCGTGGCCGGCCTTCTTGGTCGCCACAATGCGTTGCGCGACACGTTTGATGCCTTGGGCATCGGCCACCGACGACCCGCCGTACTTCTGCACGACAAGGCCCACGGGACGCTCCTGCTCAGCGGATCGGACTCCCGCACCGGTCAGGGAACCGGCCGGGACGACGGTCTGTGCGCGGCACCACCGGTCTGCTGACCGGTGCCGGTCACGGGCGACAGTCTACCGAGGTGCCCACGAAGCGGTCAGAGCGTCCAGATACCGAGAGGCAGTGGAGAGCACTCGGAGAGACGACCGAGCCGCGATCGGGCCGGGCGCGGAGGGGCAGACTCTAGGATGCCTGCGTGACGACCACCGCCCCCAGGCGTCCGGCCGCCGCCCCGGCACCGCCCGGGCGGCTGAGCGGGCTCGTCCGCACCTGCCGGCCCCGGCAGTGGGTCAAGAACCTCCTGGTGCTGGCCGCCCCCGCCGCGGCCGGCGTGCTCGGCCGCCCGAGCTCGGTGCTCGACGTCGTCCTCGCGTTCGTCGCCTTCTGCCTGGCGGCCAGTGGCACCTACCTCGTCAACGACGCCCGCGACGCGGTGGCCGACCGGGTACACCCGCGCAAGCGCAGCCGTCCGGTGGCCGCCGGGGTCGTCCCGGTCGGGCTGGCGTACGCGCTGGGGGTGGCGTTCCTGGTGCTGGCGGTCGCGTTGTCCCTGCTCACCGGCGGCTGGGAGCTCGCCGCGGTGATCGCCGCGTACGTCGCCCTCACCACCGCCTACTCCCTGTGGCTGAAGCATCTGGCGATCGTCGACCTCGTGAGCGTCGCCGCGGGGTTCGTGCTGCGGGCGGTCGCGGGCGCGGCGGCGGTGCACGTCGAGGTGTCCAGCTGGTTCCTGACCGTGGCCACGCTGGGTTCACTGTTCGTCGTCGCCGGCAAGCGGGAGGCGGAACTGCGCAACGAGGGCCTGCGCAACCCCGAGCTCGGCGGGTCACGGCTCACGCTGCGCCACTACACCCGGGAGTTCCTCGGTTATGTCCGGGCCACCACGTCCGGTGCCCTGCTGGTGGCGTACTGCCTGTGGGCGTTCGAACTCCACGAGGGGCTGTCGAAGGTCGCGTTCGGGCTGTCGATCGTGCCGTTCGCGGTGGGGATCCTGCGGTACGCGATGCTGGTCGACGGCGGTTCGGGCGAGGCGCCGGAGGAGATCGTCTTCGACGACCGGATGCTGCTGGTGTCCGGGCTGCTCGTGGTCGCCTGCCTCGGGGTGGGCGTGTATGCGTTCTGAGGCCACGCGGTCCGGCGCCGCTTCCGGCGAGCCCCGGCTGCTCACCGGCTGGGGGCGTACGTCCCCCACGGCCGCGCGGGTGGTGCGCCCCCGGTCGGCGGAGGAGGTGGCCGCCGCGCTCGCGGACCCGCCCGAGCGCGGAGTGATCGCCCGCGGCCTCGGCCGCTCCTACGGCGACGCCGCCCAGGACGCCGGCGGGCTGGTCCTCGACTGCACCGGTCTCGCCCCGTCCCGCACCATCGACGCCGAGCACGGCATCGTCAGCGCGTCCGCCGGGCTCGGCCTGGACCAGCTGATGCGTGACCTGCTGCCGCTCGGCTGGTTCGTCCCGGTGACCCCGGGCACCCGGCACGTCACGGTGGGCGGGGCCGTCGCCGCCGACGTGCACGGCAAGAATCACCACGTCGACGGCTCCTTCGGCGCGGCCCTGGTCGAGCTCACGCTGGCACTGCCCGGCGGCAAGCTCGTGGTGGTCACCCCCGACGGCGACCCCGAGCTGTTCTGGGCGACCGTCGGCGGGATGGGGCTCACCGGGGTGGTCACGGCCGCGACGTTCCGGTGCCTGCCGGTCCGCACGTCCCGGATGGTCGTGGACACCGAACGCGCCGCCAACCTCGACGAGGCGCTCGCCGTGATGGCCGCCACCGACGACCGGTACCACTACACCGTCGCCTGGATCGACCTGCTGGCCCGCGGCGCCGCGACCGGGCGCAGCGTGCTGACCCGCGGGACGCACGCGGACCCGGCTCAGCTCGGGCGTTCGGCCGCCCGGGACCCGTTGGCCTTCGCGCCGCGCTCGCCGCTGGCCGCCCCGCCGTGGGTGCCGTCCGGATTGCTCAACCGGGCCTCGGTGCGGGCGTTCAACGAGCTGTGGTTCCGGAAGGCGCCGCGTGAACGCCGCGGCGAGGTCACCTCGATCCCCACTTTCTTCCACCCGCTGGACGGGGTGCGGGGCTGGAACCGGCTGTACGGGCGGCGCGGGTTCCTGCAGTACCAACTGGTGGTGCCGTTCGGTGCCGAGGACACCCTGCGTTCGGTCGTACGGGATCTGTCCCGGGCGGGGGTGGCGTCGTTCCTGGCCGTCCTGAAGCGGTTCGGGCCGGGCAACCCCGCCCCGCTGTCGTTCCCGATGCCCGGCTGGACGCTGGCCCTGGACATCCCGCTCGGCGACCGCCGGCTCCCGGACATGCTGCGCGACTTCGACCAGCGGGTGGTCGGCGCCGGCGGGCGGATCTACCTCGCCAAGGACTCCACCCTGCGCGCCGACCTGCTGCCCGCGATGTATCCGCGACTGCCCGCCTGGCGCGCGGCCCGGGCGCGGGTCGATCCGGACGGCGTACTGCGTTCCGACCTCGCCCGCCGGCTCGGGCTGTGACCGGCGTGAAGCCCAGGGCCGTGAGGCGGCCCGGACCGTACGAAGGAGACCAGTCGTGAAGAACGCCGTGGGCGGCGTCGACACCGTCCTCTTGCTCGGTGGCCGCAGCGAGATCGGCCTGGCCGTCGTCCGCCGCCTGGTCGAGGGCGGCGCGCGGTCGGTGCTGCTCGCCGTCCGGGGCGGCAAGCCCGACGAGGACGCCGTGGCCCGGTTGCGGGAGTGCGGGGCAACGCTGGTCGAGGGGATGGAGTTCGACGTCGCCCGCCCGAACACCCACGAGGCGGTGGTCGAGGCAGCCGTCGCCCGGCTGGGTGACCTGGACGTCGTGATCGACGCCGCCGCCGTGCTCGGCTCCACCCCCGCGTACGAGCAGGATCCGGCCGGCGCCGCCGACGCCGCGGTGGTCAACTTCGCCGGGCACGTCAGCCTCGGGCTCGCCGTCGCCAACCGGCTGCGCGCCCAGGGACACGGGACGCTGGTCGTGCTGTCGTCGGTGGCCGGGGTCCGGGTCCGCCGGGCCAACTACGTCTACGGAGCTGCCAAGGCCGGGCTGGACGGGTTCGCGCAGGGACTCGGCGACGCGCTCGCGGGTTCCGGTGCGCGGGTGATGGTGGTCCGGCCCGGCTTCGTGCGGACCCAGATGACCAAGGGGCTCCCGGACCCGCCGTTCACCACCGGGCCCGAGGAGGTCGCGCAGGCGGTGGTCACCGGGCTCGCGCAGGGGCGGGAGACGGTGTGGGCGCCGGCGAAGCTGCGGCTGGTGTTCGGCGTACTCCGCCTCGCGCCGCGTGCGGTCTGGCGCCGGCTGCCCGGCTGAGCATGGGTAGATTGCGACGGGTGAGCCTGGTCAGGATCCTGCGGCCCCTGCGGAACCTGTGGGGGCGGTTCGAGATCGCGCTCGCCGAGGTGGCGAAGTTCGGAACCGTCGGTGCCGCCGCCGCGGTCGTCGACATCGCCGGCTCCAACCTGTTGCGGTTCGGGGTCGGCATGGAGCCGCTCACCTCGAAGTCGATCTCGGTGACGGTGGCCGCGACGGTGGCCTTCCTCGGCAACCGGTTCTGGACCTGGCGGCACCGGGCGCGGCACAGCCTGGCCAGGGAGTACCTCCTCTACTTCGCGCTGAACGCCGTCGGCCTGGCGATCGCGCTCGCGGTGGTCGGGTTCACCTACTACGTGCTGCGACTGCACGGGCCGCTCGCGTACAACCTCTCCGCGAACGTCGTCGGCCTCGGGCTGGGCACGTTGTTCCGCTTCTGGTCGTACCAGAAGTGGGTGTTCCTGCCGCCGGGGCTCCCGCCGGTCGATCCGCACACCGGGCTGCCGGTGCCGGCGGAGCCTCGGCCCGCGTCCGGGCCGGGGTCCAGGCCCGGGGCCGAGCCCGAACGCGCCGGGAGTGGGAGTCAGGGATGAGCCGGGCGACCGAGGAGTCCAACCGCCGCATGTTGCGCGCGCGGGACGCGATGGACCGTGCGTACGCCCAACCGCTCGACGTCGCCGCGCTGGCGCGGATCGCGCACGTCTCGCCGGCGCACTTCATCCGGACATTCCGGGCGACGTTCGGGGAGACCCCGCACCGCTACCTGCAGCGGCGCCGGGTCGAGCGGGCGATGTTCCTGCTCCGCGAGACCGACGCACCGGTGACCGAGATCTGCTTCGCGGTCGGCTTCGGCAGCCACGGCACCTTCAGCCGGACGTTCCGGGACATCGTGGGCAGGTCGCCCTCGGAGTACCGCGCCCAGTCGCCCCGGCTGGCCGCACCGTCGTGTTTCGTGCGCGCGTGGACCCGGGTGAGCAGTGAGCAGTTTCGGAGAAGCGGCCGGACGCCGGGCTCCGTAGGTTGATGCCCATGTTCACCACCACGCGAATTTCACAGATCTTCGTCCTCGACCAGGACGAGGCCCTCGACTTCTACGTCGGCAAGCTCGGACTCGAGGTCAGCGCCGACATCGACCTCGGCTTCATGCGCTGGCTGACCGTGCGCGTCCCGGGCGACTCCGACCGGGACATCCTGCTGGAGAAGCCCGGCCCGCCGTCCCACGACGAGGCCACCGCGGCGCAGATCCGCGAACTCATCACCAAGGGAGCGCTGGGGTTCAGCGTCGGCTTCACCACCGACGACTGCCAGAAGACGTACGAGACCCTGCGGGCGAAGGGGGTCGAGTTCACCGACGAGCCGACCGACCGGGACTACGGCATCGACTGCGGTGCGCGGGACCCGTTCGGCAACCACTTCCGGTTCGTCCAGCACAAGCCGCCGACGTCCTGAACAGCCGGAGCGACCGCCGGAACGACGCGGACCGACCACGGTAGGCGATGCGCAGCCCTACCTGGTCGGTCCGTTGCCGTGTCGTCGTCTCGCCGGGGCCCCGGCTTCGGTCAGGCGGAGTCCTCGCGGGCGGAGTCCAGCCGGGCGTGAGCGATCACCGAGTGCAGCGCGCGGAGCACCGCGCCCGCCTCGGCTCCCCAGCTGGACAGGTAGGAGAACTGCCACCACCACAGGGCCTCGTCGATCCGGCCGGCCCGGTGGTGCTTGAGCCCGTGGACCAGGGCGGCCGCGATGCCGGCGAGGTCGTCGGACAGCCGGCCGTTGAGCAGCTCGGGCGGCTGGGCGTAAGGGTCGAACACCTCGGTGTAGACGTCGACGTCGGTGAGGAGGTAGCCGAGCCGTTCGCGCAGCTCGTCGAGGTCGGGGTCGGGCCCGGTGTCCGGCTCGAAGCGTTCGACGGGTACGACGTCGCTGATCGCGCCCAGCCGGCCGCCGGCCAGCATGAGCTGGCTCACCTCGAGCAGCAGCATGGGCACGCCGGTCGCAAGGTCCTCGGCCCGGGCGATCTCGCGCAGAGCGATGAGGAAGCTCTCCACCTGGTCGGCGATCTCCTGCGCGAAGTCCTCCACCTCGCTGGGTGGCGCCTCAGTGGTGGTCAACTCGTCCGCGGTCGTCATCTCACGTCCCCCCGTCTCCGTCCGAACCTCCGTGCCGGCTTTCGTACCCGCCGCCGCGCCGGCTTTCGCGGCGCCGCGTGACGCACGCGGGCCGGTGTGCGGGCGCCGCGCCGACCGCTCGGCGCGCAGGCCGTTCGCGTCGGGTCGGCCGTTCACGTCAGGCATCGAGCAGTCTCCTTCCTTCGAACGCCCGGCCGAGGGTGACCTCGTCGGCGTACTCCAGGTCACCGCCCACTGGCAGACCGCTGGCGAGGCGGGTCACCCGCAGGCCCATGGGACCCAGCATGCGCGCGAGGTAGGTCGCCGTCGCCTCACCCTCGAGATTGGGGTCGGTCGCCAGGATGACCTCCTGCACGGTCCCGTCGGCCAGCCGCTGCATGAGCTCCCGCACTCGCAGGTCGTCCGGCCCGATGCCCTCGATCGGGCTGATCGCACCGCCGAGAACGTGGTAACGACCGCGGTACTCCCGGGTGCGTTCGATCGCCACGACGTCCTTCGGCTCCTCCACCACGCACAACACCGACGGATCCCGGCGAGTGTCGCGGCAGATGCGGCAGCGTTCCTCCTCCGCGACGTTGCCGCATTCCTCGCAGAAGCGCATCTTCTCCTTGACCTGGACGAGCACCTCGGCCAGGCGGCGGACGTCGATCGGGTCGGCGGCGAGCAGGTGGAACGCGATGCGCTGGGCGCTCTTGGGGCCGATCCCGGGCAGCCGACCGAGCTCGTCGATGAGGTCTTGGACCACGCCCTCGTACATGCGTACCTCTGCTCTCTTAGCGACTGTGCGGCTCCACCCGCCGGGTGCGGCCGGGGCGCCGCCGTCTCGGCCTAGCCGGGCAGTCCCAGGCCGCCCGGCATACCGCCACCGAGTCCCTGGGCCAAAGGTCCCAACTTCTGGGAGGCCAGCTCGCGCGCGTTGTTGGCGGCGTCACGGACGGCGGCGACCACCAGGTCCGACAGCGTCTCGGTGTCGGCGGGGTCGGCCGCCTCGGGCTTGATCTCGATGCCCTGAAGCTCACCCACGCCGTTGACGGTCGCGGTCACCAGACCGCCTCCGGAGGTGCCCTTGACCTCGGTCTGGGCGAGTTCCTCCTGGGCGGACATCAGGTCCTGCTGCATCTGCTGCGCCTGCTGGAGTAGCTGCTGCATGTCGGGCGTTCCGCCAGGGAACACGATGATCTCCCTCGTCTTGGGCCGCGGAGCTTCTTTCGCACCGGAGAATGCTCCGCCCCGACACCGCCGTACGCAGGCCCGGAAGGCCCTCGCACGAGCCCTGTCCGAGACGAACCGACCGGCGTACGACGAGCCTACGATGCCGCACCCCCAGGAGGGATGCCGGTCCCTCGGGCCGTCCGTCCTGAGCATCGGCCCGTGGCGGCGCCCCTCGAGACACCCGGCCGGTCCGTCGCCGGCCGCCGGCCTTTTGTCCACAACCGCCCTACCGGCGTGTTTCTCCACAGCCGGAGATCAGCCCACGCGACGGGCCCGTCGCTCCGCCGAGCATGAATCGCGATCGCTCAATCCTGTCTGCACGTACGGAGGAAAGCCCATGCCGGCCACCACCCCGTCCACCCGTTCGTCCCTCGCTCGTTCGCCCCTCAATCCCTCCCCCCTTGCTCGTTCGTTCCCCACCGGATCCGGCGTCGCCGCCCGGCCGCCCGGTGGCGGATCGGCTCGAGCCCGGCGTCGGCATCGCCGGTCCGCGCGACTGACCGCCGCGCTGGGCGCGACTCTCGGCGCCACCGTGTGCGTGCTCGGTGTGGCCGTCGCTCCCGCGCAGGCGGTGACCGTCCGCGTCGCCAACGCGATGCCCGACTCCGAGCTCCGGGAAGGTGTGAGCCGCTGCGTCGGCGCCCTGGGCCTGTGCGCCACGTGGGCGGGCACCGACGACGACCACACCGCCCGCCGGCCGCTGGACGGTTTCCTCGTCGGGTCGGTTCCGGCGGGGGTCGGTGCGCTCGTCACCGACTTCGCGTTCGAGTGGGAGGAGGTCTCACACCGAAGCCGGGTCTGGGAGAGCGGACCGGACGCGGACGGCGGCTACCAGGTCGACCTGACCGTCGACGTGATGCGCGGAGCCTCGCTGACCAGCGCGCAGGCGTTGCGCGACTACCTCACCGACTACTACGAGCGCGACCCCGCCACCTGGCGGCTCGATCCCTTCAAGCAGCACGGGCTGCCCGGCTGGCACGACGACACCATCGCGTTCTGGCTCGCCGCGCCGGGAGTCGGGGTGGCGGTGAAGGTCGACCGAGAGCGGTTCGGCGCCGGTGACCTGCTCCGCACCGCCTACGGCATCCGCCCGGCGTCCGGTCGATGACCGGCCGGCGACCTGGTCCGAACATGCCCTAGCCCTCCGGCCGGGCGTGCTCGCCGAGCGTGGGCGCGCCCGGGCCGGACGGGTCAGCGACCGGCTGCCTGGCATACCTCGTCTCCGGCATCCGCAGCGCGAGCAGCGGACCGAACACCAGGATCGCCGCGGTGACACCGAACGCCGACCCGAACGACAGGTTGTCCACCAGCACACCCGCCACGAGCGGCCCGGCGATCGCCCCGAGATCGGAGGACATCTGGAAGACGGCCACCACCTGTCCGCCGCGTCCGCGCATGATGTCGCCGATCACCGCACCCGGCGCGACGCCGAGGAAGGCGGCGCCGACGCCGAACAACCCCATCGCCAGGAGGTACGTCGGCAGCGTGGACGACACCGTCACCACCACCATCGCCACGAACGCCACCGACCCGCCGAGGATCATCGCCGGACGGCGGCCGGCCTGGTCGGCGACCTTCCCGGCGGACACCAGGGACAGCGCCTGCGCCGCCGATCCGGCCAGGAACCCGATACCGGTCCAGATCGCGCCGACCTTCAGGCCCTCCACGACGAACAGCGGGATCAGGCTCGACCGGACGCCGAACAACGCCCAGCCGGTGCCGAAGTTGCTGACCAGCGCGGCCTGGTACGCCCGGTGACGAAGCGCCTCTCGCAGGCTCGTGCGGTTCGTCTCGCCGTTCTGCCGGCCGAGCCGCTCGTGCAGGGTCGTGCGCGCCAGCGACAGCGCACCGATCGTGCCGGCCACCGCGAGCGTCGCGCCGTAGACGAAGAACGGCAGCCGCGGCGAGAGTTCGGTGAGCAGGCCACCGACCACGGGTCCCATCAGCCCACCGATGAGGAATCCCGCCTGGAACAACCCGTTCGCCCGGCCGCGGCGATCGGCGTCGACCACCCGCAGCAGCAACGAGACCGCCGACACGGTGAACATCGCGCTGCCGACTCCACCGACCGAGCGCAGGAGAAGAAGCTGGAGGTAGCTCTGGGCAAGGCCCGCCAGGGCCGAGGACGCGGCCACGAAGAAGATGCCGGCGAGCATCACCGTCCGCTCGCCGATCCGGTCGACCAGCCGGCCGGCCAACGGCGCCGACACGAACCTCATCAGGGCGAAAGCAGAGATCACCGCGGCGGCCGCGGTGTGGCCGACGCCGAAGTCCCGGGCGAACACCGGCAGCGCCGGCGCGACGACCCCGAAGCCGACCGCTACCGCGAACGCGATCGCGGCGAGGACGGCGACCTCGCGCGGCATCCCGGCGAACGGATTGGATGGTCTTCGCACAGGCGCCGATGGTCCCACAACGATGAGGATCGGTGTGCCCCGGAGTGGGTGTCAGGCCGGTGTGCGCGTGGGCAAAGCCCCTGGTCAGCGGAGCTCCGGGCCGGCCGGGGTGGTCAGGGGCGGACGGGCCCAGGTCCGTTGCGGACAGGCCCAGGTCCGTTGCGGACGGGGCTGGTCAGTTGAGGGGGATCTCCTCGATCAGCTGGGCGCCGAACTCACGCTCGAGAAGATCGGTGTGGGACCTCGGGTCGTCCGACAGCGAGTTGTCGGTGTCGGGGTCGACGTCGCTGTCGGGATCGTGCGCGGGCTCGGCCGGACGGGGAGTGTTACCCGCCGCCGCGGCGGCTCGGGCCCGGGCGCTGGACATCTGGCGCGAGCCGTTCCCCTGACCGCCGGCAGCGCGTCGGCCGGCCGCCCTGCCCTGGTCGGCGGCAGCCGGCCCGCCCGGATCAGGGGCTGCCGGCCTGCCCTGGTCGGCGGCGGCCGGCCCGCCGGGGGTGGACACGGCCACGTCGGCCCAGCCGGAGCTGATGCCTCCACCGGGCGCACCGCCCCAGTCAGCGCTGTTGCCCCAGCCGGAGCCGGCGCCATCACCGGAGTCGTTGCCCACCTCGGGACCCCCGGCAGCGCCGGAAGAGCCGTGGGTCGAACCGTCCGGGGGCTCGGCACCGGCCCGATCTCCGCCACGGAATCGCTCGCCGCTGGGCCGGTCGCCACGAGGTCGGTCGGCAGATCGGTCGTCGGCGCGAGTGCGTTCGCCGGCGCGGGACCCGTCGTCGGCCGAGTGGTCGGGAGCAGGCTCGCGCGGCGGGGTCGAGCCGGGCACCGGTGCCGGGCTCGGCCAGCCGTCGTCCTGGCCGGCCGTGTCTCGGGCGTCGGGGTTCGGGCCGCCGGGGCTGTCGTCGGAGCGCAGGTTCGTGGCAGCCGGGGCGCCTGCCCCGTCGTCGGCCGTCGCGCCGCCCGGTCGCGGGGTACGCGCCGAGGCGGGAGGATTGTTAGCGCCACCTCGGCCGGATGCCGACCGGCCGCCCGACGCACCGCCGGGCGCACCGCCACGGGATTCGGCACCCCCGCCTGCCGGACCCTGGCCACCTCTGCCCGGGCCCGAGCCACCCGGCCCTGAACCACCGGGCCCTGAACCACCGGGCCCTGAACCACCCGAGCCGCCGGCGCCGCCCGAGGGGTCGATGATCGCCTCGACCCGCCAATCGACGCCGAGCACGTCACGAAGCGCCTGCCGCAGGAGTTCGTCGCTGCCGCTGCGGGTGAACGAGTCCCTCGCCCCGGCGTTGACGAGCGCGACCGTGAGGACGTTGCCGTGCAGGTCGGCGACGTGGGCGTTCTGACTCAGCATCACCCAGCTGAACCGGCGCTTCCCCTTCACCGCCTCGAGGACGTCCGGCCAGAGCCGGCGTACGTCGGCGACCCCCAGGGCGCCCGGCGTCCCCGCGCCGCCGGAAGCCGTACCGGACTCCGGCACCGCCCCGTAGGACGCCGGCCCGGACGGCTCCGACTCCGCGGCCTCTCCGGCGACGGGTTCGTCCGGGACGGCTCCCCCAGGGGCGGAACCGGCTGCGGGCTCGGCGGGCGGCGCGGACACCGACCAGCCGGCCTGGTCGACGGAGGTGCCGGCCGCCGACGCGTCGGAGGGCTCGTGCGGGACCTGGGAGGTGCCCCAGTCGGCGGCCGCCGCCTCGGCGGCCGAGGGCCGAGCCGGGGAGTTCGCCTGCGTCGACTCCGGCGCCGGCGCATCGGCCCCGAGTCCCCGCTCCGACGACTCCGGCGGTGAGACCTCCGCGGAAGCGGAGTCGGCTGGGCCGCCGGCCGGTGGCCGTGCGGACGGCGGTGGGGCGGAGGCAGGTGGCGCGGCAGCGGTGTCCGTGTCGCGGCCTGCGGCGTCACCCACCCGAGGCGGGCGTTCGGCGCGCGCGGCGTCGCGCGCCGCCTCCCGACCGCCGGCCACCGAGGGCCGCTGCGCCGCCGGTCCCCTGCCGAGCTGATCCCTCGCGGCCGCCGCGCCGCCGACCGAACCGCCGGCCGAGCTCCCCCGGGTCGCCGAACCGCCCTGGCCGGCCGCCGACGGAACGTCTTCCCCGCCCGCGATGGACAGCCGGCGTTCCAGCCGGTCGAGCCGGGCGTGCAGGCCCTGCTCGCTGTCGTCGACCGCCGGCAGCAGGATCCGCGCGCAGATCAGCTCCAGGTGCAGGCGGGGCGCGGTCGCTCCGCGCATCTCGTTCAGCCCGTCGTTGACCAGGTCGGCGGCCCGGGTGAGCTCGGCGGTACCGAGCCGCGCCGCCTGGGCAGTGAGGCGTTCGGCCTGGTCACCCGGGCCCTCGAGCAGGCCGCGCTCGATCGCGTCGGGCACCGCGGAGACGATCACCAGGTCGCGCAGCCGCCGCAGCAGGTCCTCGGCGAAACGACGGGGGTCCTGTCCGGACTCGATCACCTTGTCGACGACGGTGAACACGCTGCCGCCGTCGCCCGCCGCGAGCGCGTCGACCACCTCGTCCAGCAGCGACTCGTGGGTGTAGCCGAGCAGCCCGACCGCCCGGGCGTAGGTCACGCCCTCGTCTCCGGCACCGCCGATCAGCTGGTCGAGCACGGACAGGGTGTCGCGGACGGACCCGGCGCCGGCCCGGACCACCAGCGGCAGCACCGCCGGCTCGACCTGCACGCCCTCGCGCTCACACAGGTCGGCGAGGTACTCCTGCAGCACCTTCGGCGGCACCAGCCGGAACGGGTAGTGGTGCGTACGGGACCGGATGGTGCCGATGACCTTCTCGGGCTCGGTCGTGGCGAAGACGAACTTCAGGTGCTCCGGCGGCTCCTCGACCAGCTTGAGCAGGGCGTTGAATCCCTGCGTGGTCACCATGTGCGCCTCGTCGACGATGTAGATCTTGTAGCGCGAGGACACTGGCGCGAAGAACGCCCGCTCGCGCAGGTCGCGGGCGTCGTCCACGCCGCCATGGCTGGCCGCGTCGATCTCGATCACGTCGATGCTGCCGGGCCCGCCGCGGGCGAGGTCGCGGCAACTCTGGCACTTCCCGCAGGGCTCGGGAGTGGGGCCGACCTCGCAGTTGAGGCAGCGGGCGAGGATCCGGGCGCTGGTGGTCTTTCCGCAGCCACGCGGCCCGGAGAAGAGGTACGCATGGTGCACGCGGTTGTTGCGCAGCGCCTGCTGCAGCGGCTCGGTGACGTGATCCTGGCCGATGACCTCGGCGTACGTCTGCGGCCGGTAGCGACGGTAAAGGGCGAGCGGCGCTTCCACGATAGGGACCCTAGCCCGCGCCACCGACGGTCGCGGAGCAGCGGGCCGGCTCGGCGCGGCCGCACCGCGCACCGGTCGCGACGCGAGGCGCGTCGAGGGCGGCGGTGGTACGAAAGGACTCCCCGCGCACCCGGTAGAGCTTGCTTACCCTTGCTGCCTTCCGGCCCTGGGGGAGTTGGGCAAGGTGCCGCCGCGCGGGGAGCCGCGGAGCAGTCTACGCGAGACCTCCCCGACTTCGCCCACCGCCGCCGGGCAAGCCGGGACAGAGCGGGTCCGGGCGTCCCAGAGGGCACAACCGGGCCCAACCGGCCGTTGTCCACCCCTCCCCCGGTTGGCCCGGCGGACGACCGAACGGGTACTGTCTCGCGCGGAGGATTCGCCTAGTTGGCCTAGGGCGCACGCTTGGAAAGCGTGTTGGGAGCAATCCCTCAGGGGTTCGAATCCCCTATCCTCCGCCAGCGCTGCCGGCGCCAGAAGACGCAGTGCCCAGCACACAGAGCGGCCCCGGCCGGGTTCACCGGCCGGGGCCGCTCGCCGTCTGGGCGTGCCGGCCGGCGCTCTTGAGCGGGCGCGCAACCGGAAGGTCGGCTCAGGCGGCCAGCACGTGGTCTATCCGCCGGGCGACCTTCCTGTGGAACGCCAGCGTCGCCACCGAGCAGGCGATGCCGGCCGCCAGCGCGGTCCACCACAGCACACCCGGGCCGAGTCCGGAGTACAACGCGACGCCCAGGGTGAGGGCGGCGAACCTCGCCGTCCCCCACGTCCAGCCGAACGCGCCCTGGTAGCGGCCGCGCGCGTGCGCCGGGGCGAGGTTGGCGATGACCGACGCGGCGATACCTGCGACGACCACTTCGCCGACGGACCAGACGACGACCGAGAACGCATAGCCCGCGACCGTGTTCGCCAGGCCGGTCATCGCCACACCGACGGCGATCAGGACACCGCCGGCGCACTGCACCGGAAGCTGCGGCAGCCGGGCCAGCGGAGCCGTCACCACCGGCTGGAGGAACACCACCATCACCGCGTTCAGCGCCGCCATCGCGCCGTAGACCGACGGGGAGAGGCCGCTGTCGTGGATGGCGAGCGGCAGCGCGACCTCGGTCAGCGAGTAGACGAACAGCTGGACGCCGAACAGCGGGAGCAGGGCCAGCCCGAGCCGGTCCCGCAGGACGACCCCGTAACCGATGCCGTCCTTCCGCGTCGGCGCTTCCGGGTCGTCGTCTCCCTGGGACGCCACCGGCCGGTGTTCGCGCAGCCGGACCGCCACCACCGCGGCGAAGATCAACATGCTTCCGGCGTCGACGGCGAACAGCAGCCAGTAGCCGCGCGCGGCGAGAAACCCGCCGAGCACCCCAGCCACGGCCGTACCGATGTTCACCCCCCACTGGAACAGCGCGTACGCCCGCCGCCGGTGCTCGGCGCCCACTGCGTCGGCCAGCAGGGCATACGCAGCCGGGCTCACCATCGACCCCGCGGCGCTGATCAGCAGCGCGGCGGCCGCCATCGTCGTCACGCCGGGGGCGAGGAACAGCGCGCCCTGCCCCACCGACGCGGCGACCAGCCCGGCCAGCATCGTCGGGCGGCGGCCGATGCGGTCCGCCAGCAGGCCGCCGACCGCGGGCCCGAGCAGGTTGCCGGCGCCGAGAGCACCGAGGACGTAGGAGACGTGCGTTCCGGTGACGCCGCGGGTCGCCAGGAAGAACACCAGGAACGGAGTGACGAGGTAGCCGAGCCGGTTGACGACCGTGCCGGCGAAGACGGTCCAGACGACGGGCGGGAGCCCGCGGAAGGAGGAGAACGAGGAGCGCATGGGCCAGACCCTGCGGCCTGCCCCCTCCGGCGGGCCATTGATTAAGCTCACCCCGAATCCAATCGCCCCTGAGTGGGACGACCAGGGCCGACGGCGACGAGGAGTGCGCATGGAGTCGGTGCTCAGCTTCTCCACCGCCGACCTGGCCCTGACCAGGTTCGCAGTCTCGCCGATGTGGGAGGTCGTCACCAGCTTCCGGCTGCTCCGGAGCGAGGTAGACCCTCCGCTTCACAGGCGCTGGGCCGCCCAGGTTCGCCCCCGGCTAATTCGGGCCGGACTCGACCGCGGCTGGCTGGCCGAGCTGATCCCACTGAACGGCTACCTCGCCGACTTCCTCAACCCCACGCCGGCCACGCCGTTCCCCGCCATATCCGTGGAGCTGGCGGCGATCCGGGAGACCACGGCCGAACAGGTGCGGACCGAGCTGGACATGCTGGCCGCCGATCGGGCCGGATCGGCGCGACGGGACGGTGCCCAGCCTGGCGGGTCGGCCTGGTCGGCCCGGTCGAGGCTGCTGTACGACGCTCCCGAGGAGACGCTCGCGAAGGTGGCCGCCGAGATCGAGGCGTACTGGGAGCTCGCCCTCGCGCCCTACTGGGCCCGGGTCCGGCAGCTCCTCGATGCGGACGTCTTCTACCGCGCCCGGCAGGCGGCCGAGCACGGCTCCGCGCACGTCCTCGACGAGCTCCACGACTCGGTGCGCTGGGACGACGGCACCCTGCGGCTCGTCCGCCGGCACTGCTCGATCACCCGCGGCCAGGCGGGCGGAGGCCTGCTGCTGGTGCCGTCGGCGTTCGTGTGGCCGCGGGTGTTGACCCGGTCGGTCGCCGGGGAGCCGCCGCAGCTCGCGTATCCCGCCCGCGGGGTCGGCAACCTGTGGGAGCCGCGCACTCCCACGTCGGCCGCGGCGGTCGCCGGGGTTCTGGGGCGATCGCGTACGCGGATCCTGACCGAGCTCGACACCCCGTCCTCGACCACCCAGCTCGCGCGCCGCGCCGGGATGTCCGCTGCCGGGATCTCCCAGCACCTCACGGCACTGCGGGACGCGGGCCTGGTCACCGCCCACCGCAGCGGCCGTTCGGTCCTCTACGCCCGTACGTCGGTGGCCGACGCCCTGCTGACTCCGGCCGGAGACTGACCCGCACCGGAGGCGGGCACCGCGTCACTCCCAGTACGGCCGGACCTCGATCGCGCCGAACCTCGCGACCGGGTGCTTCGAGGCGACCTCGACCGCCTCGTCGAGATCGGCGCACTCCAGCAGGTCGTACCCCGCGATCTGTTCCTTGGTCTCGGCGAACGGCCCGTCGACAACCAGCACGTCGTCGGCCCGGACCCGTACGGTCCTCGCGTCGGCGGCCGGCCGCAGCCGGTGCCCCTGCAACCGCACCCCGCGCGCGTCCATCTGCTCCATCCAGGCGATCGAGTCCCGCCGCATCGCGGCCGACTCGTCCGGACCGAGTTCGTCGTCCTCGGCCCAGCAGACCAGCATCATGAACTTCATCGCAGCGTCTCCTTCGTTCGCTTCGGTGGGCCCTGGCGGCCCGGTTCTGCTGGTCGCTCACCGGGCGGCGGCGACCATCCGGTCGAGGGTGGTGCTCATGTGCCGTCGCAGCACAGCCAGCCGAGCGGCGACGACGGCCTCGCCGCGTTCGGGGTGTTCGCGGACCGCCGCGGTGAGCCCGGACTCCCCCGGGCCGTGCACGAACGTGTGCCGTACGCGGGTCCTCCCGGGCGCGTCCGCCGGCAGCAGTTCGTAACTCCAGGCCGAACCCGGCCGGTGCGGGTCGTCGTCGGCGTCGAGCACCACCCATCCGAACGTGCGTGGCCGCGCCGCCTCGGTGACCACGCAGGTGACGTGGCCGACGCCGCCGTTCGCAAACCGGTTCGTGGCCGTGAACCGCGCGCCGACCACCGGTCCACGATCGGGGTCTCGCCAGTGCGCCTCGACGCACTCCGGGCTCCACTCCCCGATCCGGGTCACGTCGGCCAGCAGGTCCCACAGCCGTTCCGGCGGTACGTCCACGACCCGCTCCAGGCCGACCCGCGCCCCGTGTACCGGGATCACCTGTTCTCCGTCCGGTTCGTCTCGTACGTCCACCACGCCGGATGCGCCCGCTACGTCGGCTGCGTCGGCTGCGTCGGCTGCGTCCGCCGGCTCGGGTTCCGTACGTACCGCTTCCCCGTCCGGCCCTCGTTGCCGCATGTGCTCCTCCTCACTCCTCGCCGCTCCTCGCCTCTCCCCGCCGTCGACCGGATGACGAACGACGTCCGCATGCATCGACAGCCCGGGTCCTGCCGGTCAGCGAGCGGGGGTGCGCTGCCCTAGGCTCTCCGGATGAGCGCGACCCCTTCCCCCTCCGCTCAGTCCGGATCCGCTCACTCTGGGTTGCCCGGTCTGCCGGGCGGCCGACCCCTCGTGCCGTTGCGCCCCTGGGCCGGCCGGCACCGCAACCGGCGCCGGGTGCTCGCACCGGTCGTCCTCATCGTGGTGATGGCCGCGCTGATGACCCCGCTGATCGGGCTCACGGTCCTCGGCGCCGGGCCCGAGCCGGCCGCGCTGGGCACGTTGTTCGCCTTCCTGCCGGTCGTCCCGGTGGTCGCGGTGTTCTTGTGGATCGACCGGTGGGAGCCCGAGCCGGGCCGGCTGCTGCTGATGGCGTTCCTTTGGGGAGCCGGGGTCGCGGCGCTGGCCGCGGCGATCAGCAACTTCGCCCTCAACTACGCCTGGTCCCGCACTGTCGGCACCGAGCTCGGCGACGTGGTGAGCACGGTGGTGACCGCACCCTTCGTGGAGGAGGCGGTCAAGGGCGCGTTCCTGTTCGTCCTGCTCGCCACCCGCCGTCGCGAGGTGGACGGCGTGGTCGACGGCATCGTGTACGCCGGACTGGTGGGGGTGGGGTTCGCGTTCAGCGAGAACATCCTCTATCTCGGGACCGCCATCGCCGAGGGAGGACTCCAGGGCGGCATCATGCTGTTCGCCCTGCGGTGCGTGCTGTCCCCCTTCGCCCACCCGATCTTCACCGCGATGACCGGGCTCGCCGTCGGCATCATGGCGCGCAGCCGCAGACGGATCCGGTTCGTCTACCCGCTGGCCGGCTACCTCGCCGCCGTCTGCCTGCACGGGCTGTGGAACGCCTCGGCGTCGCTGCTCGGGCAGTTCGGGTTCTTCCTCGTCTACGCCGTGTTCATGGTGCCGGTGTTCGCCGCGATGGCGATGGTGGTGCTCTGGCAGCGGCGCCGCGAGCAGCGGATCGTGGCCGGCCAGCTGCCGCGGTTCGTCGCCGCCAACTGGATCGCGCCGGGGGAGGTACGCCTGCTGTCAAGCCTGGCCGGACGCAGCGGCTGGCGCTCTGCGGTGAAGCGCCGGTGGGGCGCCGAGGCCGCCCGGGCAGTCCGCGACTACCACACCGCCGTCACCGAACTCGCGTTCTTCTACGACCGCTACCAGCGCGGCGCCATCGGTTACGACGCCGACCACTGGCGAGACGACCTGATCACCAAGGTGCTGGAGGCACGCGAGCGCGCGGTGCTGCACCCACGGGCGATGGCCACCGCCGAGGAGGTCTCCGGACCACCGCCCGCCCACCGGGCGCCCGAGCCGATCAGCTGAGCCGGCTCCGCAAGGCCGCCTTGACGCCGGGTATCGCGTTCGGCGTCATGGACAGCTCGTCCACGCCCATGCCGACCAGCCGGACCGCCGCGTCCGGTTCTCCCGCGAGCTCCCCGCACACGGCGACGTGCCGGCCGGCTGCCCGGGAGGCCTCGACCAGCGTTCCCAGCAGCCGCCACATCGCCTCGTGGCCGGGCTGGTAGAGGTCGCCCACCGCGTCGTTGGTCCGGTCGGCGGCCATGACGTACTGCGTGAGGTCGTTGCTCCCCACGCTCACGAAGTCGACCTCGGCGCATATCCGGTCGGCGACCAGGGCGGCCGCGGGCACCTCGACCATCACCCCGACCATCGCCGGCCGGGCGAACGCCGTCCCCTCGGCTGCCAGCTCGCCTGCCGCCTCCTCGACCAGGAGCCGGAACCGCCGCGCCTCGGCGGCCGTCGTCACCATCGGCGCCATCAACCAGACCTCGCCATGCCCATACGCCGCGCGCAGCACCGCCCGCAACTGGGTCCGCAGCAGGTCCGGGTGCGCGAAGGCGTACCGCAGCCCGCGCTCCCCGAGCGGTCCGTGCCGCCACGGGTCGAGGTCCAGGGCGGGCAGCAGCTTGTCCCCGCCGACGTCCAGGGTGCGGACGACCGCGCGCCGGCCGCCGAGCTCGGCCAGGACCGCTCCCAGCTCCGCGGCCTGTTCGTCCTCACCGGGCAGGCGGGGCCGGTCGACGTAGAGGAGTTCGGTACGCAGCAGGCCGACCGCGTCGGCACCGGCGGCCACCGCGGCGCGCGCCTCGGCCGGGCCGCCGACGTTCGCGCTCACCGTCACCGGCGTGCCGTCCGCGCGCACCACCGTGCCCGCCGCCTCGGTGCGAGCCCGCTCCCGCTCGGCGGCGAGGTCGCGGGCGGACTGCCGGGCGGAGGCCAGCTCCGGCTCCGGTGGGTCCACTCGGAGTTCGCCGTTACGCGCGTCCAGAATCACCGGCGTTCCGTCCGCGACGTCCAGCACGTCCGGGCCGAGCCGGACCACCATCGGCAGGTCCAGGCCGCGGGCGAGGATCGCCGCGTGGGACGTACGGCCGCCGCGCGCGACCGCCACGCCGGCCACCTCGGCCTCACCGAGGGCCGCGACGTCGGAGGGGAACACCTCCTCAGCGACCACCACGGCATGGGCGACATCCTCGGGTCGTACGGACGGCCGGACGTCCACGCCGAGGGCGCCGAGCACCGCCCGGCCGAGGTCCTCCACGTCGACCGCGCGCTCGGCGACCGGGTCCGCCCCACCGGCCAGCAGGTCGCGGGCCTCCAGCACCGACCGCCACCAGGCCACCTCCGCGGGCGTGGCCGCGTCGAGCTTCGCCTCCGCTCCGGCCAGCAGCGCGGGGTCGGCGAGCATGGCCTGGTGGGCACCGGCGATGTCGGCGCCGGACCCGCCGCCCGCGGCACGGCCGGCCAGCTCGGTGTTCACCCGGTCGACGGCGGCGGCCAGCCGGCGTCGCTCTGCCGCCGGGTCGTGTGCGCCGCCGGTGGAGGGCAGCCGGGGTTCGGTACGGCGCAGGTGCCGGACCGTCGCCACCACCAGGCCGGTCGAGGCGCCGATGCCGCGGAGCGTGCCGGGCTCGGGAGGTTCCGGTGATCCAGCCGGCGCCGGCTGGTCCGGTTGCTCCACCGGCACCGGTGCCGTCTCGTCCAGCTCACCGAATCCCTCGTCTGCCAGGGCGATCACCGCGTCCAGGGCCGCCCGAGCGTCCGCGCCGGCCGCGACGACCTCGATCTCGGCGCCCACCCGCAGCCCCCGGGCGACCACCGCGAGCACGCCGGTCGCGTCCGCCCCGGGCTCCCCGGGCCGGCCGACCGTGACCCGCGCGTCGTACTCCCGCACCAGACGGGCCAGCGCCGCCGCCGGCCGGGCGTGCAGGCCGGCCGAGTTGCGCAACGTCGTCCGCGCGCGTACCGCGCCCTCGGCCCGGTTCTCCGCCGGCTCCGAGGTCTCGGCCGCGCCCGCCTCGGCGGCAGGCGTGTACGCCTCCCGGGCCGCGGCGGCGACCTCGGCGAGGCCGGCGCCCCCGGCGGCGGTGGTCGCCGCCGCGACCGCGCCCTCCACCAGCGGCGCGTCGACCAGCAGCACCCGGGCGGTGTGGTCGGGGTCGAGCGTCTCCAGGACGAGTTCGGCGGTGAGTTGCGCGCTGCCCAGGTCGTACAGCACGACCACGCCGGAGTCACCGGACGAGTCCTGCGAGCCCTCGCCCGCAGCCGTCACCGCCTCCTGTATCGCATCGAGAATCGCGTCGAAGCTGGTGCCCACCCCGCCGTCGCCGGTGCCCCCGACCGCGCGGATGTCCACCTCCGGCGCCATCTGGGCGGCGAGGGTGCGTACGCCCTCCGCGAGGGCGGCCACGTGCGCCACCAGAACGATCCCGACCTGGGCGACGGGCCCCTCAGGCATCGCCGCCGCGCCTACGAGGAGTGGTCGGCGACGTCGGCGAACACCCGGAACAGCAGCGCCGACGACGTGGCGCCGGGGTCCTGGTGACCGGCGCTGCGCTCGCCGAGATAGCTCGCCCGGCCCTTGCGGGCGATCAGCGGGACGGTCGCCCGCATGCCCTCCTCGGCGGCGTCGGCCGCCGCGGCGAGCGCCTCCTGGGTAGAGCCGCCGGCATCGACGACGCGCTCGGCGGCCTGCACGGCCGGGTCCCAGGCGTCGACCATCGTCTTGTCGCCCACCTCGGCCTTCCCGCGCGCCACCACGCCGCCCAGGCCGGCCCGCAGGGCGCCCGCGACGTCGGCGGCACCGAGCACCTCGCGCCCCTTCACGCTGGTGGCCGCGCGCAGGAACGCCGTGCCGTACAACGGGCCGGCGGCTCCGCCGACCTTCGAGATCAGCGCGGTCGCCACCGTCTGGAGCACGTCGGCGGGCGTAGCCGGAACGGTATCGGCGAGGCGTGCGACCGCCGCCTTCATGCCGCGGTCGAGGTTCTCCCCGTGGTCGGCGTCGCCGATCGCGGCGTCGAGTTCGATGAGGTACGTACGGTTGGCGGCCACCACGGCCGCGTAGTCGGCGATCACCCGGAGCAGGTCCCGGGTGGTCATCGACACGTCATCGGAGGGCATGCGGTGTCACCGTCCCCAGCGCAGGGCGGGCGTGTGCACGGGTGCGTCCCACAGGTCGATCATCTCCTCGTCCAGGCGGAGCAACGTGATCGACATGCCCGGCATCTCCAGCGAGGTGATGTAGTTGCCGACCAGCCGCCGCTCGACGGCGATGCCGCGCTGGGCCAGCACCTTCTCGGCGTGCGCGTAGGCGATGTAGAGCTCCATCAGCGGGGTGCCGCCCATGCCGTTGACGAACAGCAGCGTCCGGTCGCCGGACTCGAACGGCATGTCCTCCACGATCGGGGCCAGCAGGCGTTCCACGATCGCGTTCGCGGGCTCCAGCGGCACGCGTTCGCGGCCGGGTTCGCCGTGGATCCCGATGCCGATCTCCATCTCGTCCGGCCCGAGTTCGAACGTCGGCTTGCCGGCGTGCGGTACCGTGCAGGACCCCAGCGCCATCCCCATGCTGCCGACGTTGTCGTTCACCCGGCGGCACAGCGCGGCCACCGAGGCCAGGTCGTCATCGCGCTCGGCGGCCGCACCGACGATCTTCTCCGCGAGCACCGTGCCGCCGACCCCGCGCCGCCCGGCGGTGTAGAGGCTGTCGCGGACCGCCACGTCGTCGTCGATCACCACCGCGGCCACCTCGACGCCCTCCGCCGCTGCGAGCTCGGCGGCGGTCTCGAAGTTCAGTACGTCGCCGGTGTAGTTCTTCACGATGTGGAGTACGCCCGCACCACCGTCCACCGCCTTCGTCGCGGCGAGGATCGGGTCCGGCGTCGGTGAGGTGAACACCGGCCCGGGGCAGGCCGCGTCGAGCATGCCGTACCCCACGAATCCGACGTGCAGGGGTTCGTGCCCACTGCCGCCGCCGGAGACGACGCCGACCTTCCCCGGGCGGGGCGCCTCCGCCGCCACCACGTAGTCGGGGTCCAGATGGACGCTCACGATGTCGCCGTGCGCGGCGGCCAGGCCGGTCAGTGCCTCCGCGACGACGTTCGCCGGATCGTTGATGATCTTCTTCATCCCCGCACCCTCCCACTGTGCAGTCTCGGCGTCACCCCGTTCGGTCCCACCGGGTGCCTACTGAGCGCCTACGGGGTGTCCACCGGTTTGGTCCTACCCGAGCGCCCCGCCGCCGACCCCTGGCCAGGACGGAGCCTGGCCACGGGGCAGCGCCAGGCGACGATTCGGCCTACGGTGAAGACACCCAGCGCTTCTGCCCGGTCACCCGCAGGAGGCACCACTACACTGCCCAACCGTGATCTTCAAGCGCGTCGGCGACGGACGCCCCTATCCCGAGCACGGCACGACCCAACGCGAGTGGGCCGCGCTGCCGCCGCGCCCGATCCGGCTGGACCAGTTGGTCACGACGAAACGCACCCTCGACCTGGACACCCTCCTCGCGGAGGACTCCACCTACTACGGAGATCTCTTCGCCCACGTGGTCGAATACCAGAACGAGCTGTATCTCGAGGACGGCTTGCACCGGGCACTGCGAGCCGCCCTGCACCAGCGCATGGTGTTGCACGCCCGCGTGCTTCGGCTCAAGGGCTGAGGATTTCCCGAACGGGGAAGGGGGCGCACATGACGTGGGACGAGACCGCCGAGCTACGCCGGGCCCGGCGCCGGCGCCGGCGGAAGATCCGCGGCCCCCTCACGCTGGTCGTCCTTCTCGGCCTCGTCGCCGCGGCCGGGTGGTTCGGCTGGCACTCGGCCCTCAAGGCGATCCCCGGCGCGGGGCCGGACCTCGTGTGCAGCACACCCGCGCCCGGCCAGAAGCAGCGGATCTCGGCCACCACGGTGGTCGTCAACGTCTACAACGCGAGCAAGATCGGTGGACTCGCGGAGCGTACGGCGACCGACCTGCGCCAGCGCGGCTTCACCGTCGGCACCGTGGCCAACGACCCGAAGAAGGCCAAGGTGAAGGTCGCGGAGGTTCGCGGCCGGGCCAAGGACGCGCCGGAGGTCCTCCTGGTCGCCGCCCAGGTCGCCAAGGAGAAGATCAGCGTGGACGACCGGCCCGACGCGAGCGTCGACCTGGTCCTCGGCACCGACTTCCACGGCCTCGTCACCAAGGCGCCGACGGCGATGGACGTCTCCACCACCGTGCCGGTCTGTGCGAAGCCCAGTCCCACGCCGGGCGGCGTCGCCGGCTGACCAGGGCCGGCGTGATCAGGGCCGGCGGACCCACCGCATCCGCGAGGAGGCGGTCGGCTGGTGACCTTCCAGCCACCCCGCCAGCCGGCCCGAACGGCTCACCGACCGCAGCCGGCGTTCGGTGGCCTCGCGTACCCGGCGCGGAGCGACCACGAGCAGGTCGTCGCCGACCTTCAGGGGGGTACGCAACCCTGGCACCAGGCTGCGGCCCTCCCGGACCACCAGCGCCACCGACGCTCCCTCGGGCAGCCGCAGCTCTCCCACCTCGACGTTGGCCAGCTGCGACCGGGGCAGGATCCGGATCTGCAGCAGGTCGGCGTCCAGGCGTTCCAGCGGCGCGGCCTCCACGTCGAGGTCCCGCACCTCGTCCTCACCGCCGATCCGCAGCACCCGGCCCACCCACGGCAACGTCGGCGCCTGCACCAGCGTGAACACCACGACCAGGACGAAGACCACGTTGAACAACCGGTCGGCGCGCTCCAGCCCGGCCGCCAGCGGGATCGTGGCCAGCACGATCGGCACCGCACCACGCAACCCCGCCCAGGCGAGGAACAACTGGTCGGGTATCCGCGGCCGGAACGGCAGCATCGACACGAACACCGACAGCGGCCGGGCCACGAAGGTCAGCGCGAGCCCGGCGACCAGGCCGGCCAGCACGTCGTTCCAGTCCAGCCGGCTCGGCCAGGCGAGCAGCCCGAGCATCACGAACAGCCCGATCTGGGCCAGCCACGCGAGGCCCTCCACGAAGGACCGCGTGGTCGGCCGGTGCGGAAGCTCGGCGTTGCCGAGGACGAGGGACGCGACGTAGACGGCGGCGAAACCGCTGCAGTGCACGAACGAGGTGAAGGCGTACGCCAGCACCGCGAACGACACCACCGCCAGCGGGTACAGGCCCGACGACGGCAGCGCCACCCGGCGCAGCAGCCACGCGCCGCCCCACCCGATGAGGAACCCGAACACCGTGCCGCCGGCGAGTTCGCCCGCGATCAGCCCGACGATGCGGGGTAGGCCCTCCTCCGCGAACGCCGTGGAGCTGAGCAGGGTGACCAGCAGGACGGTCGGGGCGTCGTTCAGCCCGGACTCGGCTTCCAGGACCCCGGCCAGCCGGCGGGGCAAGGGGACCTTCCGCAGCACCGAGAACACCGCTGCCGCGTCGGTGGGCGAGGTGACGGCGCCGAGGAGCAGGGACAGCCGCCAGCCGAAGCCGAGCGTGCCGTGCACGATCACCGCCACCACGAGCACGCTGACCGCGACTCCGACGGTGGCGAGGACGAGCCCGGGCAGCATCGACCCGCGTACCTCGGCCCACCGGGTCGTGAGACCGCCCTCGGTGAGAATGATCACCAGGGCGGCGAAGCCGAGGGCGTGGGCGAGCTGGGCGTCGTCGAACCGGACGCCGAGCCCCGCCTCGCCGAGGGCGACGCCCATCGCGAGGTAGATCAGCAGGCTGGGGAACCCGAACCGCACCGAGGCCCGGACGGCGAGGATCGCCAGCAGCAGAACCAGGGCGCCGTACAGCAGGAAGTCGTTGAGCTCGGCGACAGTGATCATCGCCGGCACCTCCCCCCGCCCCCGATGGCTTCTTTCGTTGCCAATGCCAAAGGGCCTGGGCACGTCAGGTGCTCGTGCCCAGGCCCTCCTGCTGCGGTGGCGGTGGGATTTGAACCCACGGAGGGTTGCCCCTCACACGCTTTCGAGGCGTGCTCCTTCGGCCGCTCGGACACGCCACCGCCGGGTAGGTTACCGGACGAGGTGGCAGCCGCCTCACACGCCCCGGCGAGCGGCGAAGAACCGCCGCAGCACGTCACCGCACTCCTGCGCGAGCACGCCCCCGACCACCTGCGGCCGGTGGTTGAGCCGGCGGTCGCGTACGACGTCCCACAGCGAGCCGACGGCGCCGGCCTTGTCGTCGTACGCACCGAACACCACCTGGTCGACCCGGGCCTGCACCAGCGCACCCGCGCACATCGTGCAGGGCTCGAGGGTGACGACGAGGGTGCATCCGGAAAGACGCCACTCACCACGTCGCACGGCGGCCTCCCGGATCGCCAGCACCTCGGCGTGGGCGGTGGGGTCGCCGGTCGCCTCCCGTGCGTTGCGCCCCCGGCCGAGCACGGCGCCGTCGGGGCCGAGGACGACGCAGCCGACGGGTACGTCACCGGTGTCCGGAGCCAGCGCGGCCTCGCCGAGGGCGGCCCGCATCGGGTCCTCCCACCCGGAGCTCAGCGGACGGCCTCGAGCGCCTCGGCGAATCCCAGGCGTTCGGCGAGGAACGTCACCGCCGCCGAGGGGGGCGTGCCGATCGCCGCCGCCAGCCGGTTGAGGTCCTCGGCCCGGATGCCGAGGTCGTCCAGCAGACCGGCCTCGCCGATGGGCTCGGCCGGCAGCTCCACCGGCTCGTCCTCGTCCTCGTCGAGGTCGGTGGCCGGCACCACCGGCAGGTCGGCACCCGCGTCACCGGCGACCACCGCGGCGAGCCGGTGTTCCTCCACCAACTCGCTCACCAGCGCCTCACCGACCGGTGAGCGGAGCGTCTCGGCTCCGTCGGACACGTACACCCTGGGTTCCTCGTCGCCTTCCACCCTCACGACGGCGAACCAGTTCTCCTCCTCGACGAGGACCAGGACGTTCTCGTCGTCGGACTCGACGTCCTGTACCGCGTCGACCACGTCCTCCACGGTCTCCACGTCGTCGAGGTCGGTCTCACTCGCCACCCACTCGTCCCCACTGCGGGCGAACGCCGCCGCGAAGTACGACACCGCGCACCATTCCTTCGAGTTCTCGATCTGCGCCTACGGCTTGTCTGGACCTGTCTTTCGCCGGGGTCCGCGATCGAAACCTACGGTCGCGGTCCGCGACGGTGTCAGTTGGCCGGCATGATCAGTATGGTCAGCCGACCGAGGCCTCGACCGCCCGCTGGAACGCCGGACCGTAGCCCAGGCGCTCGGCGATCTTGGACAGCATCTCGTCGGGGTAGAGGTCGAGGTCGTCACACAGGGCGCCCATCTCCATCGCGGCCATGCCGAGGTCGGCCACGATGGTGAGATCGCCCGCGGGTTGTGCCTGGTCCTCGTCGTCCTCGTCGATGGGGACCGGAAGCGCGAGTTCGTCGAGGACCTCCCGGGCCAGCGGCCAGTCCGTCGCCGCGGTTACATCGGACAGGAGGTAACGGACCTCGTCGCCCACGACCCGGACCAGGATGAAGAAGTCGTCGTCGACCGAGACCGAGCCGATACAGCCGATGTCGCCCTGCATCTGGCGCAGCGTGCGTACGAACGTGTCGAGGTCACGCGCCGCCGTGGTCGCCAGTGACGACACCCGCCAGCAGCCCTCCTCGAGGTAGGTGACCACCGCGAAGTCGATCGCCGTAGCACTGTCGTCGGCCATGTAGGGCATGGTGGCAGACCCGCGGGAAAATGCACCGGCTTTTCCCGGCCTTTGTTCGCCCGATCCGTGCCTTTTCGCCGAAGTTCCACCGAACCCGGACCGCCGGTGCCCGGCCGGGCGGCACGTGACGCGTCCGGTGGCTCCTACAGCGCGCGGCGCAGGGCCTGGCGACGCCGGCGGAGCTGGTTGGCCCGGAGCGCGAACGGGAGGTCCTTGGCCTCGGCCAGGTCGCGCAGCAGCGCGGCCCGGCGGCGCAAACGTTCCCGCTCGCGTTCGGTGAGGGGACGCGGCTCCGCCGTATCGCCGGCAGCTGAGGAGGTCGACGGCGAGGAGGACGCGGACGGAGACGAGGTGGTGGAAGAGTCGGAAGTCCGGCCGGCTACCGGGCCGGTCGTCGCGCCGACCACCGGGCCGGTCGTGCCCGCTCGGGAGTCTCCGGGAGGGCCCGAGGCCTGCGTGGGGGTTACGGCCCAACCGCTGCGGGCCATCCCCGTCGCCGACACACGGAATGCTGGCGAGTCCGACTGCCGTCTTCGTGTTGCGCTCATGCACCTGACCGCCGATCCAGACGATCCCCGTTGTGATGAAGGGGCCACCAGCCGGGTGTGGGCGACCCCAGACATGACTCCCTAAAGGTGGACCTTGGCCGGGGACCGGAGCAATGTCTGCGACCGGTTTTTTTCAGCCGGAGTTGCACTTTTTACGCCCCGAAGGTCCTTCCCCCGTCGGTTCGCTGGCTCTCCGGGAGGGCGCGTTCACGGTGCGAGTTCGGCGTACGGAATTCCGCGTGGAGTGGGCGTACGGCCGTCCACCGCAGGCTCCGGCCCCGCGCCGCGATGGCCTAGGGTCACGCCCATGCGGATCCACGTCGCCGACCACCCTCTGATCGCGCACAAGCTCACCGTGCTGCGCGACGCCGGTACCGACTCCCCGACGTTCCGGTTGCTCACCGACGAGCTGGTCACCCTGCTCGCGTACGAGGCGACCCGGGACGTCCGGACCGAGCCGGTCACCGTCACCACTCCGGTCGCCGAGGCGCAGGGGGTGAAGCTGGCGGCGCCCAAACCGCTGGTCGTGCCGATCCTGCGCGCGGGCCTGGGGATGCTGGAGGGCATGGTGCGGCTGCTGCCCACCGCCGAGGTCGGCTTCCTCGGCATGGTCCGCGACGAGCACACGCTGAAGGCCTCGACGTACGCCCAGCGGATCCCCGAGGACCTGTCCGGCCGGCAGTGCTACGTCCTCGACCCGATGCTGGCCACCGGTGGAACGCTCGCCGACTCCGTGCGCTTCCTGGTCGAGCGAGGGGCGGACCACATCACGGCGGTGTGCCTGCTCGCCGCCCCGGAGGGCCTCCGCTTCCTCGAGCGCGAACTCGACTCGGTGGGTGTCCCGGTCACGGTCGTCACCGCCGCGGTGGACGACCACCTCAACGAGCACGGCTTCATCGTCCCCGGGCTCGGCGACGCGGGCGACCGGCTGTACGGCGTCGCCGGCTGACCGGCCCTGCCCGCGCAAGCCGCGCGAGCCGCCCCGGCCGCCTGAGCTGCCCGGCAGAAACCGGCGGTCACCGGTCCACCACCGTCCACAGGTTTGTCGGGGGAACATCCGGCCCATGCTGACGGCATGGGGGGATTCCCATGGGCGTGAAAGTGAGCGTCGTCGTCCCGGTGTACAACCTGGGAGCCGATCTCGACGCCTGTCTGGAGTCACTGCTGGGCCAGTCGCTGGCACCCGGTGAGTACGAAATCCTGATGGTGGACGACGGCTCGCACGACGGGACGGCCCAGCGGGCGGAGAAGCTCGCCCAGCTGCATCCGCCACTGCGCGCCATCACCGCCGCCCACACCGGCGGTCCGGGGCGACCGCGCAACATCGGCATCGAGCGCGCACACGGCGAGTACGTCTACTTCCTCGACCCCGACGACCGGCTCACCCCGACCGCGCTGGAACGCATGTACGCCACCGCCGCCCGTACGAACGCCGACATCGTGATCGGGAAGCTGGTCGGCCACGGCGGCCGCTCGGTCCCCCGGCACGTCTTCCGGGCGTCCCGGGACCAGGCCGACCTGGTGGAGGACCGGCTGTTCGGGCTGCTGACGCCGCACATGCTTTTCCGGTCGGCCTTCCTGGCCGAGCACCGCCTGCGGTTCGCCGAGGGCGCGGCCTGGCTGGGCGACCAGCTTTTCGTCGCACAGGTGTACTTCCGGGCGAAGGTGGTCAGCGTGCTCGCCGACGAGGTGTGCTGCCACTGGATCCGCCGGCCCGAACGCGAACACGCCTCCCGCCGGTTCGACCCGCGGGCGTACTACCGCGCCCTGCGCGGAGTGCTCGACGTCGTGGACAGTCACACCTCTCCCGGTGACGAGCGCGACCAGATCTACGCCCACTGGTACGACGCGGAGATGCTCCGCCTGCTGGGCGGCCGGACGTTCGGCGGGCTGCCGGTGCGATACCGCCAGCACCTCCTCTACCGCGAGGTCGGCAAGCTGGCCGAGGAGCGGTTCGGGCCGGCGGTGGAGACCTGGCTGCCGCTGTCGATGCGGGTCCGGGCGCGGCTGCTGCGCGCCGGTGCGTACGCCGACATCGCCCGGCTGGCCCGCGCCGAACGCGAGCTGACGGTCGTACCGACCCTGGAACGCGTCGACTGGGACGGCGACCACCTGCTGATCCGGGTCAGCGGCCGGTTGAGCTACGCCGACGGCCGGCCGGTGACCTTCCGCCGGCTCGGCGGCCGGCTGTTGTGGCAACCGCCGGTGCCGCTGCGGGTCGACGTACCCGAGGACGCCTACGAGGTGACCGCCGCGATCAGCCGCAGCCGGCTGGACGTGTACGTGCAGAACCGCAACGACTCCGGTGACTACCGACTGCCGACGACCAGCCACCTGGTGCCCGACACCGCCGACGAGGCCGAGCAGGTCGTCCTGCGTGGAACGGCCCGGCTCGACCCGCGCGTCGCGAAGGCCGGCCGGGCGCTGGAGGACGGGCTGTGGGACTGCTTCGTGCGCGCGGAAAGCTGCGGCTGGGACGTACAGCGGCGGATCGCCCGGCCGAGCCTCTACCAGACCGAACCGCCCTGCCCCAGCCAGGTCGTGGGTACGGGAACGCTGGTCGAACCGCACTGGACCACGCTGGGCAACCTCAGCGTGCGGATCGCCGCGATCTGATCCCTAATTCCGGGTCACTCCGGGCGGGGGTCCCAGCGGAACCGCCGGACGGCGACCAGTGCCCTGGCGACTCCCCACCCGGCGAGCACGCCGAGGCTGGCCCACGCGAACCCGCCGTCCCCGCCGAACGCTCCGAGCAACGCCTGGTTGAACGGCCGTACCGGCAGGAAGTCCGCGACCCGGTTGAGCGCGTCCGCGTGGATCGGCATGTACGTGCCGGACACGAACACCAGCGGGAAGAGGACGAACTGCACGACCGCGGGCGCGGCCTCGGCGTTGCGGATCAGCGAGGCCACCCCGACGCCCAGGGCGCAGAAGCCGGCCGCGCCGAGCACCAGCGTCACCGCGATCGCCGGCCAGTGGGACGGGCCGGCCAGCGGGACGCCGAAGACCCGCCCGATGCCCAGGATGAGCAGGACGTCCACGACGCTCACCAGGACGCAGTGCGCCAGCAGGCCGAGGAAGTACGTCCCGCTCGGCAGCGGCGTCGCCCGGACCCGTGCTCGGCGTGCTCTGGTCCGGCTCGCCGGTGAGCCGGAGGTAGACGTCCTCCAGGCTCGGGCGCTCGACTGCCAGTCCGCCGAGCACCACACCTGCGGCGAGCGCCCAGCCGGTGAGCCGGTGCAGCGTCCCCGTCGGCTCCGCGGTCTCCACGGTGACCAGGGCGTCGCGGTGACCGTCCGGCCCGGTCACCGACTCCCCCGCCGCCACCGGGATATGGTCGAGCGCGAAGCCGTCGGGCAGGGCGAACCGTATCCGTACCCCGGCGCGGTCACGGCCTCCGAGCGTGGCGGGCGTCCCCTCGGAGATGATCCGGCCGCCGGCGATCACCGCCACCCGGTCCGCGAGTTGCTGCGCCTCCTCCATGTAGTGGGTGGTGAGCACGATGGTGGTCCCGGCCGCTCGCAACCGGCGTACGAGCTCCCAGGCGCCCTGCCGGGCGGCGGGATCGAAGCCGGTCGTCGGCTCGTCGAGGAACAGCAGGCTCGGGTCGCCGATCATGCCGAGTGCGAGGTCCAGCCTGCGCTTCTGGCCACGGGGCCGTACTTGTGGAGGTCCGCCACCACGACGGCGTTCTCGTCGGCGGTCCAGGTCTGGTTGGTCACCCGATCAGTCTGGGTAGGCGGTGCCTGTGTCGACCACGGCGTTCGGTCGCGACCGCATGCGACTTTCGTAGGTCCGCCGGCGCGGTGGCGCTTGTGGTGTTGCTCGTGGTGTCGCTTGTCGGCGGATGGGAATACCGTGTGCGCACCCGAACCACCGCTGCCTGTCGAGGAGCGCCGTATGACCACCCTGAGCGACCGCCCGCACACCGCACTCCTGGTGATCGACGTACAGAACGACGTCGTCGGAGGCGCCCACAACCGCGACGCCGTGGTCGCCAACGTCGCCAGGCTCGTGGACCGGGCCAGGTCCGAGAACGTCCCCGTGGTGTGGGTCCAGCACTCCTCCGCCGACAACCTGCCGATGGGCAGTGACGGCTGGCAGTACGTCCCCGAGCTCACCCTGAAGGACTCCGAACCCGTTGTGCACAAGCGCTATCCCGACTCGTTCGAGGAGACCGACCTCGAGTCGGTGCTCGCGGAGCGGCACATCGGGCGCCTCGTCGTCGCGGGCGCGCAGACCGACGAGTGCATCCGTTCCACACTGCACGGAGGGATCGTCCGGGGGTACGACGTGACGCTGGTCGGCGACGCCCACACCACCGAGGACCTGTCCGAGTGGGGTGCACCCACGCCCGACAAGGTCATCGACCACACGAACCTCTACTGGGCCAACCACACCGCCCCCGGTCGGCGGGCGGGCACGGTCACCACCGATTCCGTCGACTTCGGCTGACCGTCAGCACGCACCCTCCGGTCTTCATCTGCGCCGGCGCAACACTGCATTGACACCCCTTGGGGCGCTGCCCCGTCGCCCATTGTCGACCTGACCTGACCACAACTTGTCCACAGTTGACGGATCGGCAGTCCCTTGTGGACAACGAGTTAGTTGTCGGTGGCAGCCTGTAGAGTTCGAACATGCATTCGACGACGCAGGGCCTTCCCGGCGCAGGCGGCCACGGCGCCGCTGCCCGGTTGAGGGCTGCGGTCGCCATGTTCCGCGCCGGGATCGACGAGGCCCTGGCCACCCCCACCACCAGCCTGGAAGCCCGCGAACTCGGTGAGCTGATCGGCGAACTGACCGTCGAAGGGTCCCGGTACGACGCGCTGAAACTGTCCTTGGTTCGCCAGGCCGAGGCCCGCGACATCGCCAAGACGACCGGTGCGGCGACCACGGCGACCTGGCTGCGCAACTCCCAGCGGATGGGGAAGAAGGACTCCTACGCCACCGTCGCCCTCGCCCGCGACCTCGACCGCACCATCACCCTCACCGCCCGGGCACTGGCGCGAGGGGAACTGTCGTTCCGGCACGCGCAGGTGATCGCCGGCGCGATCAAGGACCTGCCCAAGTGGATCAGCCTCGAACAACGCATCAAGGGTGAGGAATACCTGATCGAGGAGGCCAAGCGGCGTAACCCCGACGACGTACGCCTGCTCGGACGTCACCTCCTGCGGGTGCTGGCACCGGAGGAGTGGGAACGCCGCCTCGGTAAAGAACTCGACGATGCCGAACGCGCCGCAGAACGCTCCCGCTCCCTGCGGTATGCGCCGAACGGGATCCCCGGTTCGGAGACGGTGGTGATCAAACTGCCGGTGCTGGAGATGGAACAACTCCGCAAAATCATCGAAACACTCGTCGCCCGCGAGAACAACGGCTCTGGCCCCGACGACCGTCCCCTGGACCAAAAGCGTGGGGACGCGTTCGCGGAGTTGGTCGCCAGGTGGGCTGAATGGGAAGCCTCGCCCAACCGCGGCCGAGGACGCGACTGCGTCACCGTCCTGATCGATCTGCACAACCTGATGAACGGCGTCGGCTACGGCACCATCGACGACCTCAACCCCGTCCGCCCCATGCCGTGCGGCTGCCAAACCCCCGACGCCAAACGCCAATCCCAGCGCAAAGCCCAGCGCCAGCCCCAGGACGAGACCTCCAAGCGCACCAAGGGTTCTGAGGCGGGACAGTCCGGGCCAGACACGAGCCGCCGCGCCACCGAAGAGGCCAAAGCTGCCAGCTCCAAGCCCAGCAAGCAGACCGGCAACACCGGCGGCACCAGGGACGCCGGGGACGCCGGGGACGCCGGGGACGCCGAGCCCAGCGACAACGCCGAGCCCAGCAACGATGGCACGCCCATGACTGCGCCCGGTGCGAGCCCCCACCCCACCGCGGGCGCCTCGCAACCCGACATTGACGACGAGGTCGGCGACCCGGACCTGGCGAACGGCCCCGGCAAGACAGCCCGACCGGCCGACACCGGCGACCTGCACGCGATGACCGGACAGGGTAAGACGACTGGCCTGCGCGAAACCAGCGGGGCGACCCACACCGACGAAACGTGCCGAACCGGAGACGAGAGGGCAACGACAGGCCGCAACGCCCAACCAGTCAAGGAGAAACCACCACCTGGCACCACGGGCCCCGCGGACCGGACACCAGAACCACGAGAACCCGGCCAGCACCCACAACCGAACACCGCCACCGGAACGGCCCCGGACCCGGACCCCGAACCCGGGCAGGGACCCGAACCGGAACCAGGTACCGGACCCGGGGAACCGAACCTCGGGGCACAACACCACGCCGACGCCGAGCCTGAGATCGAGGACGGTGCGGCGGAGCCGGAGGCTGCCTACGACCCCAGCGACCCCGATGACCCCAGCGACCCCGATGACCCCAGCGACCCCGACGACCCCAATGGCCGCATCGACCCGCACGACGGCTGCAGCAAGTGCGGAGGCGGCGGATCAGCAAGGATCCTCGGCCTACGCGGAGAACCCATCTCCGTCGCCACCATCCGCAGGATGGCCTGCGACGCCAACATCATCCCCGTCGTCCTCGGCGGCAACGGTGAGGTCCTCGACGTCGGCATGGCCGACCGCTTCTTCACCGAAGCACAACGCCGCGCCCTCGCCGTCCGCGACGGCAGCCACTGCCACTTCCCCGAATGCCACGTCCCCGAACGCCGCTGCATCGCCCACCACATGAACCCCTGGGACAACTTCGGGCCAACCGACCTCGACAACGGAGTCCTCCTGTGCAAAACCCACCACACCTTCGTCCACCACAAGGGCTGGATCGTGCGCATGGGCGCACACGGCCACCCCGAGTACATCCCGCCGGAGTGGGTGGACCCGCAGCAGAAAGTGCAACGCCCGTGAGGAGCTCAGACCCGAGGGTCCGCCAGGGCTCACACCGAACGAAGCGCGGCGACCAGCCTTGTCAACGACTCCTTGGCGTCACCGAAGAGCACGGTCGTCTTCGGATCGTGCAGGAGGGGGTTCTCGATCCCGGCGAACCCGGGCCGCATCGAGCGCTTCAGGAACACCACCGCCTTGGACTCGTCGGCGTTCAGGATCGGCATCCCGGCGATGGGAGACCCGAACGGCTCACGCGCGGACGGGTTCACCACATCGTTCGCGCCGACCACGAGCGCCACGTCGGTGGCCCGGAACTCCGGGTTGACGTCGGCCATCTCCACCAGTTGCTCGTACGGCACATCGGCCTCGGCGAGCAGCACGTTCATGTGGCCGGGCATCCGGCCGGCCACCGGGTGGATGGCGTACACGACCTCGACGTCGCGCGCGGCCAGCGCCTCGGCGAGTTCGCGGAGCACGTGCTGTGCCTGCGCGACGGCCAGCCCGTACCCAGGGATCAGCACCACCCGGCGCGCGTACCCCAGCATCACCGCGATGTCTCCGGCACCCGCGGACTTCACCGGCCGGGACGTCTCCTCGGTCGCGCCCTGCGTCGACGGACCGGCGAGCCCACCGAACAGGATCGTCGTCACCCTGCGCCCCATCGCCTGCGCCATCAACCTGGTCAGCAACGAACCCGCCGCACCGACGAGGGTGCCCGCCACCAGCAACAACGCGTTGCCGAGCAGATAGCCGCTCGCGGCCACCGACAGACCGGTGAAGGCGTTCAGCAGCGACACGACGACCGGGACGTCCGCGCCGCCAACCGGCAGCACCAACAGCACACCCACGCCGAGCGCCAGCACCGCCAGCACGATCCCGAACACCAGCGAGCCGAGTACGACCGTGGTCACCGCCGCGGCAAGGGTCACCACCAGGACGCCGCCGTAGACCAGCCGGGTGTGGGGTACGACGATCGGCCGGCCGGGCACCCAGTCCTGCAGCTTCCCGAACGTCACCAGCGAACCCGCGAAGCTCACCGCACCGACCAGCACCGTGGACGCCACCGCGATCCGGGCGCCCACACCGGCGTCGGCGAGCTCGCTGAGCTCGAGCAGCGCCACCAGGGCTGCCGACGCACCGCCGACACCGTTGAACAACGCCACCAGCTGCGGCATCGCCGTCATCACCACCCGGCGGGCGGCGACCGCACCGGCCGCCGCACCGAGAGCGATGGCGATCAGGATCGGAAGAAGATGCGCAGGACGTACGGCGGCGAACGTCACGGCCACCGCCAGCACCGCACCGGCGGCACCGACGAGATTGCCGATCCGCGACGTGCGCGGTGCGGCCAGCCCGCGAAGGGCGAGGATGAAGCACACCGCCGCGACGAGGTAGCCGAGCTGTGCCCACACGGGCGCGGTCAGGGGGTCAGCCATGACGTCTGGGGCTCCTGGCAGGGGTCCTGGCACGGAACATGTCCAGCATGCGGTCGGTCACCACGAAACCGCCCACGAGGTTCAGGGTCGCGAGGAACACCGCCACCAGTCCGACCCACAGTTCGACCGTGTCGCGGGCTCGGCCGGTCACCAGGATCGCCCCGATGAGGATCACGCCGTGGATCGCGTTCGCACCCGACATCAGCGGCGTGTGCAACGTCGTGGACACCTTCGAGATGACCTCGTACCCCGTGAACGCGCTGAGCACGAAGACGGTCAGCAACGCGACCCCCTCGGTCACCTACCCCACCTCCCCGAGGAGTTCCAGTGTCGGCCGGTGTACCACCTCACCCGCATGGGTGACACAGGTGGCGGACAGGATGTCATCACCGAAGTCCAGATGCAGGGCGCCGACACGCACCATCAGCAACAGCACGTTGAGCACGTTGTGGCCGTACAGCTCGCTGGCCGGTCGCGGCAGCTGGCTGGGAACGTTGGAGCCACCCCAGACCAGCACGCCCTCGACCATCACCTCGTGCCCGGGAATGCTGCCCTCGACGTTGCCGCCCTGGTCGGCGGCCAGGTCGACCACCACCGACCCCGCACGCATCCCGGCGACCATCTCGGTGGTGACGAGCACCGGCGCGGTCCGGCCTGGCACCGCCGCGGTGGTGATCACCACGTCGGCGGCGGCGACGTGCGGGGCGAGCAGCTCCCGCTGGCGGGTGGCGCGTTCCTCGGTCATCTCCCGTGCGTAACCTCCGGCGCCGGACAGCGGCGGCAGGTCGAGCTGCACGAACTTCGCGCCGACGCTGGCCACCTCCTCCGCCGAGCTCTCGCGTACGTCGTAGGCCTCCACCACCGCGCCGAGCCGGCGCGCGGTCGCGATCGCCTGCAGCCCGGCGACCCCGGCGCCGAGCACCAGCACGGTCGCCGGCCGCACCGTGCCGGCGGCCGTCATGAACAACGGAAAGAACCGCTGCAGGCGTTCGGCGGCGACGATCGCACCTCGGTAGCCCGCCACCATCGACTGCGACGACAACGCGTCCATCGGCTGCGCGCGGGCGGTACGCGGCACGAGGTCCATCGAGAACGACGTGATGCGACGCTCGCGCAACCGGCGCACGAGCGGACCCTCCTCCGCCGTCGGCAGGAACGACACCGTCACCGCACCCTCGCCGAGCTGGCGGGCGGTGCTGAGGTTGATCGGCTGCACCGACACCACGACGTCGGCACCGGCGAGCACGTCCTCGCTCACCTGCGCGCCCATCGCGCGGTAGGCGTCGTCGGTGGCGCCCGCCTCGTTGCCGGCGCCGGATTCCACCGACACCTCGACGCCCGCCGCCAGCAGCCGGGGCAGGTGCTCCGGCAGCAGCGCGACGCGGCGTTCACCGGTCCTGCGTTCCCGAAGTACGGCTATCCTCACGGGCGGCCACCATACGGCACCCCCGGATGCGGAGGTAGGTTCGGAGCCGTGCCCGGACAGCGGTACCCCACCGACGAAAGGAGCGCCCCATGTGCTTCGACGCGGACGCCCTGCCCCCCGAGCCGCCCGGTGGTGCCGAGCCGGTCACCGGCTCCCGCATCACGCTGACCGCCGCCGACGGCGCCACCTTCGGCGCCTACGAGGCGGACGCGCCCGCGTCCAGCGGCGCCGGGGTGGTGGTGATGCCGGACGTGCGCGGCCTGTTCGGTTTCTACGAGAACCTCGCCGAGCGCTTCGCCGGCGTGGGCATCGACGCCGTCGCCATCGACTACTTCGGGCGTACGGCCGAGGAGCCGCCGCACGCGCGTGGTGACGACTTCGACTTCCGCTCCCATGTCGCCCGTACGACACCGGAGTCGGTCGCGGCCGACGTCGGCGCCGCGGTGGACCGGCTGCGAAGCCGCGGCCGGGTGACCTCCGTGTTCACCGTCGGCTTCTGCTTCGGCGGTTCGTACTCCTTCCTCGCCGCGTCGCGCACCGACCTCGCCGGCGTGATCGGCTTCTACGGCGGCATGCGGCAGCGGGTGGAGGGCGGCCCCACGCCGATCAGCGAGGCCGCGACGTACAAGGCACCGATACTCGGCCTGTTCGGCGGGGCGGACGAGAGCATCCCGCCGGAGAAGGTGGAGGAGTTCCGGTCGGCGCTGGAGTCCGCCGGGGCGGAGCACACCCTGCACACCTACCCGGGCGCGCCGCACAGCTTCTTCGACCGCAGCTTCGACGACTACGCCGCCGAGTGCGCCGACGCGTGGACCCGGGTGCGCGAGTTTGTTGCCACCCGCTCCGGTCCCCGGCCGGCCTGACGCGCGGAGAAGCAGCCGACCGAGCAGCCCGCCGCGCCGGGAAGAGCCGCCGCGCCGGACGGCTCGCTGGTGTGGGCGGGCTCGCCCGCAGGGCGGTACCAGCTGGCGGGCAGGCGCTTTCCACCGTTCGCGGAGGGGGCCTTACGGTGGGCCGAGAACGATCCCACCCAGGAGGGCCACCCATGGCTGCGAACGATCCGACCGGGCGGCCCGACGCCCACACGCCAGATCCCGCCGAGACCCCCGACGCGCTCGGTGCGCTGCGGGTGTGGGAGACGCCGGAGTTCACCGGCGCCAACCGCCTGCCCGGACGCGCGACCATGCTGCCCTACCCGACCGCCGAGCAGGCCCGCGCCCAGACCGGCGCCCGGGTGCTGTCGCTGGACGGCGACTGGGCGTTCAAGGTGGTCGACCGGCCGGAGGACACCCCGGCCGACTTCCCCGCCGCGGACCTGGACGTCTCCGGCTGGGACACGGTGGTGGTGCCGGGCAACTGGACGATGCAGGGCCACGGCCGCCCGCAGTACACCAACGTGCAGATGCCGTTCGCGCCCAACCGGCCACCGTACGTGCCGGCGGCAAACCCGACCGGGCTGTACCGCACGGCGTTCGACCTGCCCGCGGACTGGGACGGCTCCCGCCTCGTCCTGCACGTCGGCGGCGCGATCTCGGTGTCCTCGATCTGGGTGAACGGCATCCCGGTGGGCATCGGCAAGGACTCCCGGCTGCCCAGCGAGTACGACGTGACGGCGGCACTGCGCCCAGGCGCCAACACCCTCGCCGTCCAGGTCATCCAGTGGTCGGACGCGAGCTACGTCGAGGACCAGGACCAGTGGTGGCAGGCCGGCATTCACCGCTCGGTTTATCTGTACGCCACACCGGTGACGCACCTCGCCGACGTCGCGGTCACCGCCGGTTACGACCACACCACCGGCGCGGGAACCCTCACCGTCTCCGCCGAGGTCGGCGAGCTGCCCGGCCCCGGCTGGAAGGTCACCGCGGTCCTGGACGCTCCCGACGGAGGGCCGGCTCTGGCCGAGCCGCTGACCGGCGAGCCGGCCGCCCGCGCCGGTGACCTGCCCGGGCTCGGCGTGGTCGGCCTGGCCGCGAACCTGCCGTCGGTCTCGCCCTGGTCGGCGGAGGTGCCGACGCTCTACACCGTCGTGGTGAGCCTGGTCGACCCCGACGGCAACGAGGTCGAGGCGACCCGCGTCCGCACCGGTTTCCGTACGGTCGAGATCCGTGACCGCGAGCTCCTCGTCAACGGCCGCCCGGTCTACATCCGCGGCGTCAACCGGCACGAGCACCACGACACGTTCGGCAGCGCGGTGCCGAAGGAGACCGTCGAGCAGGACGTCCGGGTGCTGAAGGCGTTCAACGTCAACGCGGTCCGCACCTCGCACTACCCGCCGGACCCGTACTTCCTGGAGCTCGCCGACATCCACGGCTTCTACGTCGTCGACGAGGCGAACATCGAGGCACACGCCAACTACACGACCATCTGCGACGACCCGCGCTACCAGGCGGCGTTCGTCGACCGGGTGAGCCGGATGGTGCTGCGCGACCGCAACCACCCGAGCATCATCGCCTGGTCGCTCGGCAACGAGTCCGGTTACGGCCCCAACCACGACGCGGCCGCCGGCTGGGTCCGCCGGGTGGACCCGACCCGGGTGGTGCACTACGAGGGGGCGATCGCGCCGGACTGGTCGGCCGGCCACCCGTCCTCGGACCTGATCTGCCCGATGTACCCGTCGATCGACCGGATCGTGGAGTGGGCGAAGACCACCACCGACCACCGGCCGCTGATCATGTGCGAGTACGCCCACGCGATGGGCAACAGCTGCGGCAACCTCGCCGACTACTGGGCGGCGATCGAGGGCTACCACGGGCTGCAGGGCGGGTTCATCTGGGAGATGCTCGACCACGGCATCCGGAAGAGCCCGAACGACCCGCGGCCCGGCTTCTCCTCCGGTGACCAGCCGGGGTACTGGAGCTACGGCGGCGACTTCGGCGACACCCCGCACGACGGCAACTTCGTCTGCGACGGGCTGTTCTGGCCCGACCGGACCGCGCACCCGGCGATGTGGGAGGCCAAGCGGCTGTTCCAGCCGTTCGACGCGACGCTGGTCGGGGACGACCGGCTGCGCGTACGCAACAAGTACGACTTCCGCGACCTGTCCCACCTGCGGATCTCCTGGGAGGTCACCGTGGACGGGACCGTGGTGGAGTCCGGCACGCTGCCGGGCCTGTCCACCGCGCCGGGCACGGAGGAGGAGATCGCCGTGCCGTGGAAGCGGCCGGCGCTCGACCCGGGCCAGGAGGCGTACGGCACGGTGCGGTTCCACGCCGACGACGTGCCGCTGGCCGGGCCCGGGCACGAGGTCGGCTGGGTGCAGCTGCCGATCGGCACCGGGCCCGCGGCCTCCGCGTCGGCGCAGTCGGCGACGGCCGGCTCGTCCCTGGCGGTGGAGGAGTCCGGGGACGGCTGGACCGTGAGCGGTGACCGGGTGGAGGTGACGGTACGCCGCGCCGACGGCGCGCTCACCGCGTGGCGGGTCGACGGCGTGGACCTGCTGGAGTCCGGCCCGGTGGTCAACACCTGGCGGGCGCCGACCGACAACGACGGCATCCGGCTGGACGAGAGCCCCTGGCAGCGCGGCCACCAGGCGTACTTCCGCTGGCTGGACGCCGGCCTGGACCATCTGGTCACGAGCACCGAGTCGGTGCGGGTGGAGGCGGCCAAGGACGGCGGCGCGCTCGTCACCCGGGTCGAGCGGCTCGCCCCGCAGAGTCCCGAGGGCAGGCAGGCGGCCACCGGGGACACCGGCATCGTGCACGAGGCCCGCTGGGAGATCCGCGCCGACGGCTCGGTGACCGCGAGCCACCACGTCGAGGTGGGTGCGGGGCTGCCGGACCTGCCGCGCGTGGGAGTGCTCGCCACCGTGCCGGCGGGCTTCGAGCAGGTGGAGTGGTTCGGCCGCGGGCCGCACGAGAGCTACGTCGACCGCAAGGCCGGGGCGGCGGTGGGCCGCTGGTCGGGAACGGTGGACGAGCAGTACGTGCCGTACATCCTGCCGCAGGAACACGGCAACAAGACCGACGTGCGCTGGCTCGCACTGCGCCGGGCCGACGGCACCGGGCTGCTGGTGAGCGCGCCGACTCCGGTGGAGGCCGGGGTGTCGCACTACTCCGCCCAGACGCTCGGGACGGCGCGGCACACCGTCGATCTGGTACGCGACGACGTCACCTACCTCACCGTCGACGTCCGCCAGCGCGGGCTGGGCGGCGCGAGCTGCGGGCCGGACGCGCTGGAGGTCTACCACGTACCGTCGGGTACGTCGTACGACCTGGCCTACCGGCTGGTCCCGCTGCGCGCCGACGACGACCCGGCGCAGGTGCACCGGACGGTCTGAACGGCCGGTTGACCAGCACCGGCCGACCACCTGGCCGACACCGCGGCGGTCCGAACTCCTCGAGGGGGCGGGCCGCCGCTGTGTCGTTCGGCCCGAGTGTTGGTTCCGCCTGAACGTTCTACCGGGCCGACGACTGTCAAGGCGAGGTTGTCAGGCCTCCCAGGAGACGAGCAGCCGAACCGATCGCTTGTCGACGACGAACTTTCCCCTGTCCGCCGAGGCATCGTCGGGCCCGCCCGCGGGCAGCGGCAGCACCTCCACCCGCATCCGATCGCTGCCGGGACGGCCGGTGTCGTCCCACGCCCGGGCGGCGGCCGCCAGCCGGGTGGCCAGCACGGACCCGTCGGCACCGTAACCCCGGACCACCAGCGGCGCCGTCGCCGACCGATCGTCCGTGCGCGGTCTCGCCAGCAGCGCGGCACTCGCGCCGGCCACGAGCCCTGCGCCCATCGCGACCGGCGGGCCGGACGGGCGGTCGTAGACGACCGGAAGCTCCACGACGCCGCGTTCGACCGCCTCGGCGCCGGCGTACAGGCCACAGCTGTCCGGTTCGGTGAGCGCGAGCCAGCCGAAGAGCCCGTCCACGAGTTCGGGCGTGGTGAGGTCCAGCCCGGTGGCGATCTCGACGGGCGGCCCGGTCGGCCCAATCAGCGCGGCGGTCAGCCCGTCGACGTCGATCTCCCGTTCGCCGTCGACCGACAACGAGATGCCGACGTCCTCCCCGATCCGGAGCCGCCGTCCGGGACCGGCAGCCAGCCCACGCAGCGGCATGAAGCCGCAGGTGTGCGCCGATCGGCTGCACCACCGCGGACCGGGGGTACCGGCCGCATCGGCCGGATCGGCAGCCCGCTCGAACGCGATCGAGCGCATCACGCCCCGCAGGTCGAACGGCACCACCAGCCGGCCGTCAAGCGCGAGTTGCTCCCACCACGCGGTGGGCAGATCCCACGCGCCGGCGGTGACGATCACCCGGTCGTACGGCGCACCGTCGGGCACGCCCAGCGCGCCGTCGCCGCACTCCACCCGCACCCGGTCGTACCCCGCCGCCACCAGCGCGGCCCGGGCAGCATCGGCCACGTCGGGCTGCACGTCGATGGTCGTGACGCTCCCAGCGGGCCCGGCGAGGTGCGCGAGCAGCGCGGCGTTGTAGCCGGTGCCGGCGCCGATCTCCAGCACCCGGTGGCCGGGCCGAACGTCCAACTGCTCCAGCATGATCACCATGATCGCCGGCTGCGAGGACGAACTCGTCGCCGTACCGTCCGCGTCGCGGCGGGTGACCACCGCCTCGTCGGCGTAGACCTCCTCGGCCGGTACGCCGGGCAGGAACAGATGCCGCGGCACCGCCGTCAGTGCGTCCGCCACCCGCTCGTCGTGCAGCACACCGCGCGCCCGCAGGTCGGCGACCAGCGCGGCCCGGAGCCCACGCAAGTCCGGGTTGACACTCACCCTCGGCCCACCTCAGAACACATCGGCTCGCCTCAGGGCACCCGCGCCTCGAGCGCCTGGTCGCCGGGCGGAAGCTCCGGATCGGCCTCCTCGCGTTCGGCCTGGTCCACGTCGATCCGGTCGGTCCAGCGGGCGTCGGGGTCCGGTTGTGGGACCGATGCCAGCAGCAGCTGGGTGTACGGGTGCTTCGGTGTGTGCATGACCTCGGCCACCGGGCCCTGCTCCACCACCCGCCCCTTGGTGATCACCATGACGTCGCCGCCGACGTAGTAGACGGTGGACAGGTCGTGGGTGATGAACAACGTCGTCATGCCGTAGTCGCGCTGGAAGTCGACCAGGATGTCCAGGAACAGCTTGCGTACCTGCGCGTCCAGCATGGACACGGGTTCGTCGGCGATGATGAACGCCGGCCGCAGCATGTGCACCCGGGCCAGCATGACCCGCTGGCGCTGGCCGCCGGACAGCTGGTGCGGGTAACGCCCGAGCACCTGGCCGGGGTCGAGCTTCACCGCCCGCAGCGACTCCTCCATCAGGTCGCCGGCCTGCTCCTTCGACCGGGCCAGGCCGAACTTCTTGATCGCGCTGCGCAGCACACGGTCGACCCGGTAGACGGGGTTGAAGATCGCGTACGGATCCTGGAAGACCGGCTGCACGTTGCGCCGGTAGTCGTCGTACTCCGCCCGGGACAGCTTGGAGATGTCCTTGCCGCCGTAGGTCACCGAGCCGGAGGTGGGTGCCTGCAGGCCGAGGATGATCCGGGCGATGGTGCTCTTGCCGCTGCCGCTCTGCCCCACCAGGCTGACGATCTGCGGCGGTTCGGAGCGCAGCGCGAACGACGTCTCGTGGACGGCGGTGAGGAACCCGGTTGCCGAGCCGCGGGCGTGGAAGCGCTGCACCACCTGCCGCAGCTCGATGTCCTTGCCTCGCCCGTCCCTGCCCCGCGTGTCCTGCGCCTGGCTCACCGCAGCTCACTCTCCTTCTGCGCCCGGCCGGGCTGCTGGTGCCGCCAGGGCGCGTCCCCGATCCTCGGGATCGACTCGATCAGGCTGCGGGTGTAGGGATGCTGGGGCTGCTTGAAGACCTGGCGTACGTCACCCACCTCGACCACCCGGCCCTCGTACATCACCGCCACCCGGTCGACGAGCTGCGCGTGCACCCCCATGTCGTGGGAGATCACCACCAGCGTGACACCGAACTGGTCGCGCAGGTCGCCCAGGCTCTGCAGGATGACCCGCTGGATGGTGACGTCCAGCGCGGTGGTGGGTTCGTCGGCCACCACCAGGTCGGGTTCGAGGGCGATGGACATCGCCATCAGCACCCGCTGCTTCATGCCGCCGGACAGCTCGTGCGGGTACATCCGGGCCACGCCGGGATCCAGGCCCATCGAGCGCAGCAGCCGCGGGATCATCTCGTCGATCTCGCCGCGACGCTGCCCGGCGTGTTCGAGGATGACGTCCTTGAACTGGTCGCCCACCCGCATCACCGGGTTCATGGAGTTCATCGAACCCTGCGGGAGGTACGACAGCGCCCGCCAGCGCAGTGCCCGTAGCCGGCGTTCGTCCACCCTGAGCAGGTCGACCGGCGGCCCCTCGCTGGGATGGAAGGCGATCTCCCCGCCCGCGACGTAGCCCGGCGGGCGGAGGAGCCGCAGCAGGGACACCGCCATCGTGCTCTTGCCGCTGCCGGACTCACCGGCGATGCCGAGAATCTCGCCGCGGCGCACGGTGAGGTCCACGCCGTCGACGGCGGCGACGTCGCCCCCGGTGGTGCGGTAGTGGACCTTCAGCCCCTTGATCTCCAGCACCGGCCGCTGCTCGGCGGCGCCCGGCGAAGGAGGCGAGGCGGGTTCGGTCGCGCTGGCCCTAGGCACCGGCGACTCCTCTCAGTCGCGGGTTGTAGACCTCTTCCAACCCGATGTTGCAGAGGTTCAGCGCGGCGAACAGCAAGGTGAGCAACAGGATCGGCGCGACGAACATCGGCCACGCGCCGAGGGTCAGCGCACCGGTCCCGATCGCGGAGAAGATGATCTTCCCGAGGTCGATGGTCTCGCCCGGCCCGAGCCCGATCACCTCAAGGCCGACCAGGGCGAAGATCGCACCCAGCGCGGACGAGGCGAAGCCGACCCCGATGTAGGGAAGCATGTTGGGCAACAGCTCGTAGGCGATGATCTCCAGGTCGCGGAACTTCGTCACCTTGGCGAGTTCGACGTAGGGCCGCGCCCGCAGACTCAGCACGTGCGCGCGGATCGTCCGGGCCGCGAACGGCCAGCTGAACACCGCCAGCATCAGCGCCACCTGCGTGATGCCGACGTTCTTGGTGTACGCCGACAACGCGATCAGCAGCGGGAAGCTCGGCACCACCAGCACCATGTCGGTGAACGTCGACAGCACTCCGTCGACCGCTCCGCCCTTGTACCCCGCGATGAACGCCATGAAGACGCCCGCGATGGTGGAGATCACCCCCGCGATCGCGCCGACCTTCAGCGACACCGCCAGGGCGCCGATCGTCATCGCGAACACGTCCCGGCCGAACTGGTCGGTGCCGAGCAAGTGGGCAGGCGAGGGCACCTGCCATTTCTCGTATGCCGCGATCGCCACCGGGTCCTGCCCGCCACCGACGGCCGTGGCGATCAGCGGACTCGCCACCGCGGTGAGGATCAGCAGCAGGAGCAGCGCCAGGCCGGTCGTCAACTTCCAGTTGCTGGTCAGCACGCGCCCCGTGCCTCGTACGAATTTCATGCCCACTCCCTAACGCCAGTACTTGACCCGCGGATCCAGCAGCGGGAGCAGGAGGTCGAGGATGAGGTTGGCGGTGAGGACCGCGAAGATCGCCAGGTTGGTGACGCCCAGGATCGTGTTGAAGTCGAGGATCTGGATGGCGTTCACCAGCGTCGCGCCCAGTCCCGGGTAGTTGAACAGCTGCTCCACGAGAACGTTGCCGTTGAAGATGAAGCCCAGCGAGATCCCGAACGCGGTCACCTGCGGCAGGTAGCAGTTGCGCAGCGCGTACTTCGTGAGGATCCTGCGCGGCCGCAGCCCCTTCGCCTGGGCGTAGGTGAGGTAGTCCTCGCCGAGCACCGGCACCATCAGCATCCGGGTCGACAGCAGCCAGCTGAACACCCCGATCACCACGATCGACAGGCTGGGCAGTAGGCCGTACTTCAGCAGGCTGAGGACGAACTCCGGCGAGATGCCCGGGGTCAGCCGGGCGTTGTACGCCGAACGCGCCGGCAGCCAGGCCAGCTGGTAGGCGAAGATGAACGTCAGGATCAGCGCCAGGAAGTAGTACGGCACGTGCGACAGCGCGATCGCCAGGTTGGTCACCAGGTCGGCACCGGCCTTGCCGCGCCGCCAGCCGGCGAGCGCGCCCACCAGCAGGCCGAGCACCCAGGCCAGCACCGCCGACAGTCCGAGCAGTCCGACCGTCCACGGCAGCGCCCGCATGATGACGTCCTGCGCCGGGGTCGGGTAGTTGATCAGCGACGGTCCGAGGTCCTGCTGGAACAGCACGCGGTACATGTAGTGCAGGTACTGCGAGAAGAGGTTGCCGTCCAGGCCGAACTCCGAGCGGTAGCGCTCGATCACCGCCGCGCTGGCCTGGGCGTTGTAGACGTAGTTCTGCTGCAGGGTCTGGATGAACGTCTGGATCGGGTCGCCCGGGATCAGCCGGAAGAAGAAGAACGCGACCGTCACCGCGCCCCACAGCTCCACGAGATAGAGGCCGAACCTGCGGACGGCGTAGCTCGCGAGCGGGTGCGCGGCGAGCCAGGAGCGCATCCGTCCCGGCACGACCGCGACCTCCGAGCTCACTTCTTCCCCGTCGGCTGGAGCTTTCCGATCACGAACATGAACTGGCCCCACCAGTTGTTCGGGACCTGGTAGAGGTCGTCACCGGTCGGCCAGCCCTTCCAGTACGTCGTGTTGTAGTACGACGGGTAGGCGGTCTGGATGACCGGGATCACCGGGAGCCGCTTGTAGTACTCCGCGAGCGCCTGTTCCATCAGCGGCTTGGCCTCCGCGCTGTCGGGGTTCATCTCCGCCAGCTTCTGCGACAGTTCGTCCAGCTTGGGGTCGTTCAGCCGCACCTCGTTGCGACCGACCGAGTTGACGCCGATCTTCTTGGCGTACTTGCCCTGCAGGCCGACGTAGAGCTGGTTGGGGTCCCAGGAGACGCTGCACACCCACTGCGAGGAGATGTCGAACTGGCCGCGCTCGAACTTCTCGCTGTGCACCGAACCGCTGTAGCTGCGGATGTTGGCGGTGACGCCGAGCTTCTTCAGTTCGCCGACGATCAGCTGGCCGATGACGAACTCCGCGCCGTCGACGCCGGAGGGTGTGATGACCTCGATGGTGGCCGGCTTGCCCTTCCACATCCGCTTGCCGCCGGCACCCTTCTTGGCGCCCATTTCGTCCAGCAGCTTGGCGGCCTTGGCCGGGTCGTACTCCATCTTGTACTCACCGGCGACGGAGGCGACCTCCCACTTGTCGTTGCCGTCGTAGTCGGCCCAGGGGTACTGCGCGGTCGGCGTCTTCACCGGCCACACCGTCGAGCCGACCTTCTTCCGGTCGATGACGTAGGAGATCACCCAGTGCATGCGCGGGTCGCCGATGATGCCGCGGGCCGGGTCGCAGTTCAGCCACAGCGCACGCGGGCACGGGTCGTGGAACGGTGTGGTGACGAGGTTCGGGTAGCCCTGGCTGCGCAGCGACTTCGCATGCTGCTCGTCCAGCGACCCGACGTCGAACTCCGCCCGCTTGAACGCCTGGCTGGCGGCGTCCTGGGACTGCGCGGTCGACTGGAAGATGACGTACTGCACCTTCGGGTAGAACTTGTCCTTGTTCCAGTAGTTCGGGTTCAGCTTCCAGACGAACATCTTCTGGCTGGCGATCGCCTTGTCCAGCACGTACGGCGCGGTGCGGATGGGCGGGTTGTCGCGGAACTTCGTCGGGTCCTTGTCGGCCCAGATGTGCTTGGGCAGGACGTCGAACCCACTGGCGATCGTGCAGATGAAGCCGTAGTGCAGCCGCGGGTTCGGCTTGGACAGCTCCATGACCGCGGTGTGCGGGTCGGGGGTGGTGACGTCCTTGACGAAGTCCTTGAGGTCACCACCGCCACCGAGCAGCTCGGCGTTGTCGCGCATCAGCAGGACGGTGAACTTGAAGTCCTCGGAGGTGAACGGCTTGTCGTCGCTCCACTTCGCCTTCGGGTCGAACTTGAAGGTGAGCGAGGTGAAGTCCTTGTTGTACTCGTAGCCGGTCGCCAGCCACGGGATCAGCTCACCGGTCGGCAGGTTGAGGTAGAAGAGGTACTCCCGCCCCACGGTGTCGAAGCCGTTGCCGGCCGCGTTGCCGTTCGGGATCCGCAGGTTGAAGCTGTTGAAGACCTGGTAGTCGACCTGGCCGATGACAAGGGTCTTGTTCCGCGGCGTCGGGATGTTCGCCTTGCCCACCGCGGGCTCGTCGTCGGCGCCCTCGGGCTTCTTGCCGTTGCCGGAGTAGCTGCCGCCACTGCTGGAACACCCGCTGAGGAAGCCGCCGCCGAACAACAGCGCGGCACCGGCGCCGAGGCCGGCCTTCAGCGCGCCGCGCCGGTTCATGAGCTGATAGCTCAACACCTCTTCGACGTTCTCGAACTTGCGGTCCGACGACTCCATCGGGGCACCTCCATGCTTCGCCGAACGGTGGGCACAGTGCGTCGGCGCCAGACATCAGGGCACACCGATGTACGCCCGCGAGGGGCGTGCAAGAAGAACGGAACGTAACTGAGGGGCGACTCGGCACTGCGTGACGCCGCCCAAGTAAATTCCTGCCGACAGAGGGAGTCAACAGCTCGCGCACCGTCTGTGGTTGCCAGATCTGGACCTGTGTTCAAGTTTCGAACCCAGGCGCCCGGGTAATCCCCGGAGACCGGGGCGACCAAGGTCGGCAACCCGAGAGGCAGACTCCGCAGACGCCGGGGACACTTACCGGTGAGCAGGCAAGGTGGGAGGTTGGCGTGTCGCGGGAACGACGCATCACCGAGGCGTTCGTCGAGTTGGCCGGAACCGCGGCGAGCCAGGACGGCAACGCCGACTTCCTACGGCTGTTCGCGCAACGCTGCGTCGACCTGATCGACGCGGCCGGCGCCACCGTAATGCTCGCCGACGAACACGGCCGGCTCGGTCTGGCCGCCACCTCCTCACCGGCCATTCGGCTCGCCGAGGTCACCGGCCTGCGCGTCGGCAGCGGACCGGGCCCGGAGGCCTACGCGCTCGGCCGCCCGGTGGCCTGTCCCGACCTGGACGCACCACCGGAACGCTGGCACGGTTTCGCCGTCGCCGCCCGCGCCGAGGGATACGCCTCCGCGCACGCGTGGCCCCTGCGCGATCGCGACGAGGTGCTCGGTGGGGTCGAGCTCTACCGCACCACCACCGGGCCGTACGACGAACCCGACGCCGAGCTCGCCGAGGCGCTGGCCCACGTCGCCGCGATCAGCCTGCTCCGCGAACGCCGGCAACAGCGCGCCGACGTGCTCACCCAGCAACTCCAGCAGGCGCTCGACAGCCGGCTGGTCATCGAACAGGCCAAGGGCGTGCTGGCCGAGCGCCGCAGTCTCGGCATCGACCAGGCGTTCGTCCTGTTGCGCGGTCACGCCCGCCGGCACCAGATGCGGCTGGCGACCCTTGCCGGGCAGGTCCTCGACGGCACCGCGGACGGCAGCCTCCTCGGCCGGCCCGACCAGCGCTCGGGCGGGAGGGGGCCGGCGCACCCCGAGCCCGCACGCACGGCCGGGAGGTCGCCCGGCGGCCGGCCCCAGCCGCAGCCGCCGCGCACGCAGCCGGGCCGACCCGGACCCGCCGACCTGGCGAGGATGAGTCCTCGCCGCCCGGGTGGCCGGCCACCTGCCGGCCAGCCAACTCCCGGGCAGCCGCGCCCCGGACAGCCGCGTCCGGACCGTCCCTGACTCCGCCGGCGGTTTGCGAGCGTCAGCTCGGCCGGACCACCGCGAACGGCGTACCCGTCAGGCGCTGCCGCAAGGGGTTGTCGGCCAGGGCGGCGGCCAGGGTCGGGGCCGGCAGCGAGCGCGGCGAGACCGCACGCACCGAGCCGCCGAAGTCGTTGATGTCGACGATGGCGACGCCGACGCCGAGCCGCTGTTCGAGGTCGGCGCACAACCGCGCCGCTCGCTCGGGCTCGAACGGCGGGAACAGCAGGTGCTCGTACGGCGGGCGTCCCCCGTCGAGGTCACGGGCCAGGTCCCCGGCGATGCGGTAGAAGGTCCCCTTCACCCCGAACGCCCGCCCGACCGCACCACCGGCCGCGGCGGCGTAGATGCGGAGCCGTCCGGTCTTTCGCAGGACGTACGCCATCTTCTCCGGCACCGACAGCCCGCGAGAGCCGGGGCGGGGCCGGACGAACGACGCGAGCAGCCGGGCCTCGCGTCCGACCCGCACGTCGGCGGTCGGCACGGTGCCGCCCTCGAGCAGCAGGGCGACCTTCTCGCTGATCGCCACGGTGTCGCCGGGTTCCAGGTCCAGAAGGTGCTCCGACAAGACCTCGGCGAGGTCGTCGGTCTCCATCAGCCAGCGGGTCCGCACCGGCTGACGCAGGAACGACTGCCCGTCCACGGTGATCTTCGACCAGGTGTGTGGCGCGGAAACCGACATAACTCTCCCCGTCCAGCATCATTGTGTCGCCAGGCAAAGCCAGTCTGAACGCGAGGCGACGCGCCGTTGACGGAAATGAAATCCTTCTAATCTGTCCGGTCGTTCGGGAATCTGTGTGGCACATTCAGTTGGGTCGGGCACAACAGGTCGATTTCCCGGCCGTTCGCGATGTGCCGACGAGATCGGCCGGCGTTCCGGTCAGCCGTGGGAGCCGACCGCGACGTTCTCGCCGACGAGCCGGTATCCCTGACCGCGCACCGTCTGGATGCGGTCCGAACCCAGCTTGCGGCGGAGGTACCGCACATAGACGTCGACCACGTTGGAGCCGGGGTCGAAGTCGTATCCCCAGACGTGGGACAGCAGCTGTTTGCGGGACAGCACCTGTCCGGGATGACGGAGAAACATTTCCGCGAGCAGGAATTCGCGGGTGGTCAGGTCGACCGCCCGGTCACCGACGACGGCCCGCCGGGTGCGCAGGTCCAGCGAGAACTCCCCGTGGCGTACCACCGTGACCGGAGGGCGCGGGACCGCGTTCAGGCGAAGGCGAATCCGGGCCAGCAGCTCCTCGAACCGGAACGGTTTGCTCATGTAGTCGTCGGCCCCGCCCTGCAGCCCCGCCACGGTGTCGGCGACCGAGGTGCGCGCGGTCAGAATCACCACGGGAATGGCGTTACGAGACTCCCGCAGACGCCTGAGCACGGTGAATCCGTCCTTGCCCGGCAGACCGAGGTCGAGCACCATCAGGTCGTATTCGCCGGTCTGGGCCTGGCGCAGCGCGGAATCCCCGTCGGTGACGATGGTGGTGTCCAGCCCGTTTCCCCGCAGGCCCTTCTCGATCAGCGACGAGATGCCCTGCTCGTCCTCGGCGATGAGGATGTGGGTCATCACCGGACTCCTTCCGACTCGTTGGGTCGCACTAGTGGCGGCCATAACTGCGATTCCCCCGCCAAATGAGTCGTAACTTCGGATAATGAGGCGGACCGAATCGAGGACAACTGGGGCAATAGGTGGCTGTGAGCACGGGCGGGTATTCACCGCACCAGTCGGTGCGTGTGCCGCGGGCAGCACGGATCCGCGTTCTCGGTTGGCTGGTGGCGTTGTGCGCCGTGGTGATGGCCGCCGCCGGTGGTGCCGTGATGGCGATCGAACACGACCGGACGACCACCGAAGTCGACGCCGAACTGATTCGGGATGTCCGTCAACTCGCGAATACGGCGTCGATCCGGCTCGACCCCGGCAGCGGTCAGGTTGCCGTACCCGACCGTCGGGACTTCTCGGTGGCGTTCGCCGCCCATCCACCGCGACCTGACGAGGCGTACTTCGGCTTCGTCGACGGCCGGCTGCTCGCCCGGTCGGCCGGAAGCGACCTGTCCGGCCGCGCCGCGTTCGGCCCTGCCCTGTCCGCCGCCCGGGCCTTCGACGGTCCGGTTTCCGGAGGGGTGGCGGCCGCGAACGACCTGCGCCTGTACAGCACGGCCCTCCCGGGCACCGGTGACCACCACGCCACGCTGGTGGTGGCCCGGGACACCTCGCGGCTGGAAGCAGGCCTCTACGCGGAGTTCCGGACGTACGCCCTCATCGCTTCGGGCGGCCTGGTCCTGCTGGCCCTGGTCGGCTTCGCTGCCACCGGCCGGACACTCTCCCGTCTGCGGTTGCCGGTACGCCCCACCACGGGGCAGCCGCTCACGTTCGCGCCGCTCACCCTGCACCGGCAGGTCCTCGACGACGCCGGCCACGAGCTGCGGACGCCGATCACCATCATGCGCGGGCACCTCGAACTCCTGAACCCGAACGACCGGGCCGAGGTCGCCGCCACCCGCGACCTGGTGCTGGACGAACTCGACCGGATGGCCCGGCTCGTGGACGACCTGGCGACCCTGGCCACCGCCGACCGGCCGGACTTCCTGCGGCCCGCTCCGGTGAACGTCGGCGTGCTGGTGAAGGAGATCGCCGAGAAGGCCCGCACCCTCGGCCACCGCGACTGGGTGGTGGAGGCCAGCACCGACGCCACCGTGGTCGCCGACGCCCAGCGGCTGACCCAGGCGCTGCTGCAACTCGCCGACAACGCCGTACGCCACACCGCCGAGGGCGACACCATCGCCCTCGGATCGGGTGTCGACGAGAGCATCCGGATGGCCAGGCTGTGGGTTCGTGACACCGGTCCGGGAGTGAGCGAGGCCGACCAGGAACGCATCTTCGGCCGGTTCGAACGCGCTGCGGAGGAGGAGCCGGGCTCTGGTTCGGGGCTGGGGCTCGCGATCGTCGCCGCGATCGCCAAGGCGCACGACGGCCGGGTCGTGCTGTACTCCACGCCCGGCGCCGGTTCGACGTTCACGGTGCTGATCCCGCTGGTGGGCAGCGGGACCGAGCAGGCTCGCCACCGCTCCGTCGAACGTGAGCCCGCGCTCACCGGTGACGCCGACAGTGAGCCCGCCGCCGGTCACGTACGGGTAGTCCGCTGAGCGGGGGCAGGCGGGCCGCCGTCGTCCGCTCCTCCGCACTCCTCGTCGGGCTCACCGCCGTCAGCCAGGTGCTCGGCTTCGCCCGGGACGCGGTGATGGCCGCGGTGTTCGGTGCGGACGCAGCCGTCGACGCGTTCCTCGTCTCCCAAGGCGTGATGAACGTCGTGCTGGGCCTGGTCTCCGGCGCGATGGCGAGGTCGCTGGTGCCGCCGGTGGCGCGGGCCGTCGACGAGAACCGCCCGAAGGAAGGGCGGCGCACTGTCCAGGTCACCTTGACAGTGACGATGGCGGTCCTGCTGGTGGCGTCCGCGGTGATGTTCGTCCTCGCCGACCCGGTGGTGGACGTGCTGGCACCGGGCTTCGACCCGCACACCGAGCAGTTGGCCGTCACCATGACCCGCGTCGTCCTGGTGGCGACGGTGTTCGTCTCCGGCACGAACCTGCTGGCCGGTGCCGCCCAGGCACACGGCCGGTTCTTCTGGGCCGGCGTGCAGGGCGTGCCGTTCAACCTGGTGATGATCGCCGCGATGGTCGCCTTCGGCGGGAGGTACGGCGTGGTCGCGCTGGCCGGGGGTTTCGTCGTCGGGTCGGCCGCGCGGTTCGCTGTCCAGCTTCCGGCGGTGCGCGGCATCGGCCTGCGGCTGCGGCCCTCCTGGCGCGTCCGTGATCCGGGTTTCCGGGAGATGATGCGGATGGTGCCGCCGCTGCTGGTGGGCAGCGCCATCGTCAACGTCAACACCACGGTCGACCGCGCGGTCGGCTCGGCCCAGGGCCCCGGCACGATCTCCTCCCTCAGCTACGGCTGGCGGGTGGTCACGCTGGCCGAGGTCGTCCTGGTGACGGCGTTCGCCACCGCGTTGTTCCCCGCCTTCAGCGCACTCGGCCGGCCAGAGCGCCGCGGAGAGCTTCGCCGCGCGACCGGGAGAGTCCTCGGCGTGGTGCTCGTGGTGATCACCCCGGTGGTGGTGGTGCTCGTGGTGGGCGCCCGGCCGATCGTCGTGTTGCTGTTCGCCCGGGGCAGTTTCGACGAGCGGGCCGTCCACCTGACCACGCTGGCGGTGTCGACGTACGCGCTGGCACTGCTCGGCCTCGCGGTGCGCGAGGTGGTGGCCAGGGCGAGCCTCGCGGTCGGCGACAGCCGCGCACCGGTGCTCACCGCGCTGGGCGCGATGGGCGTGAACGTGGTGGGTGACCTGACGCTCGGCGTGCGGTACGGCGTGACCGGGCTGGCGGCGTCCACGTCGATGTCGGTGCTGCTGGCCGCCACCGTGCTCAGCGTGCTGACCGCCCGGCGTCACCGCGCTCTGGCGCTGGCACCGATGGCGCGCACCGTCCTCGCGGCGGGGGTGGCGGCGGCGGCCGCGGCCGCGGTGGGCTTCGCGGTGTCGCGCCGGCTGCCGGCCGAGGGTGCCCGGGACGCGGTGGTGTCCCTCGCGGTGACCGGCGCGTGTTGCCTGCTGACGTACGCCGTGGTGCTCGTGCTCACCCGGGTGTCCGCCCTGGCCGACGTGCGCGCCGCCCTGCGGGACCTGACCACCCGGCGCCGCTAGGTGGTGTCAAGGCGCCCTTGCGCAAGCTCACCTTGCGCACGAGGGACCTGCGGCGCACATCGCCTGCGGCGTTTTCTCCCCCGAATGTCGGCCCGCGCCCGCCGGCCCCCGCATAGGCTGATCCGGGTCAGCTGGTGACCGACCGAGATGCGCCCACTCGGTCGTCGGGGGCTGGGGGAGATAGTCCCGAGGAGCGCGTCATGTCCGACAGACCGGACGGCCTGCACGGCGCGGACGGGCCCGCGATGGCCCGGTTCGGGGTCGGCGGGGCCGGCAGTGCCGATGATCCGTCGGCGAAGGCGGCGGCGGAGAACTTCCCGGTCGCGCTGAAGGTGACGCCCGTACGCATCCGGCAGGATCTGGAGGCGGTCTACCGCTACACCCGGCACCTCCGCGACATCGGGGACGAGACGCCCGCCGACCGGTCGGCCGTACTCGACCGGTTAGCCGGCATCGAGGCCGACGTCCGCGCGCTCTACCACGGCGACCCGGTGAACGACCCTGTTGTGGCCGACCTCGCCTCGCTGGTGGCCCGGCAACGGGTGCCCGCCGATCCGCTGCTGCGGCTGGTCGAGGCCAACCGGCGCGACCAGCGGGTCCAGCGGTACGACACGTTCGCGGACCTGCTCGACCACTGCCACTACTCCGCGGACCCCGTGGGCGAACTCGTCCTGCTCGTCTTCGGCCGCGCCACCGCCGAACGCGTCCGCCGCTCGAACCAGATCTGTACGGCACTGCAACTGCTGGAGCACTGGCAGGACGTGGGCGAGGACTACCGACGGGACCGGATCTACCTGCCGCGGGAGGACCTGCGCGCGTTCTCCGTCGGCGAGGAGGAGCTCGGCCTGCCCCGGGCCGGCGAGGCGCTGCGGTCGCTGATCGCGTCCGAGACGGACCGGGCCCGAAACCTTCTGGAGGCGGGCGCGCCGCTCGTGGGCACGCTGTCGGGCTGGGCGCGGGTGAGCGTCGCGGGCTACGTCGCGGGTGGGCGGGCCACCTGCTCGGCCCTTCGCCGCGCCGGCTACGACCCGCTGCGCCGGGTGCCGCGGCCCACGTCACCGGTGATCGCCGGTGCCTGGCTGCGGAGCATGTTCGGTTCCCGGCGTACTCCGGCCGGTCGCCGGGGATGAGAGGGAGATGAACGTCGATCAGGCCTACCGCGAGTGTGCGGCGATCACCCGCCGGGAGGCACGGAACTTCTCCTACGGCATCGCGCTGCTCCCCGGGCCGAAGCGGCGCGCCCTGTCGGCGGTGTGCGCGATGGCACGCCGCGTCCACGACGTCAGCGACGGCGACCTGCCCGTGGCCGAGAAACTGCACCGGCTGGCGGTGGCGCGCGCCCAGGTCGAACGCCTGCTGGCGGAGGGAGCCGAGCCCGGCGGCCCAGCCGCGTCCGACCCGGTGGTGGTCGCGCTGGCCGACGCGGCGCGGCGGTTCCCGATCCGGCTGGACGCGCTGCTGGAGTTCCTCGACGGCTGCGAGGCCGACGTCCGGGGCGTGCGGTACAAGACGTTCGAGGACCTGGTGGGTTACTGCCGGCAGGTCGGCGGCTCGGTGGGCCGGCTCTGCCTCGGCGTGTTCGAGCCGCGGTCGTACGCCGAGGCGGAGCCGCTGGCCGACACCCTCGGCGTCGCGGTGCAGCTGACCTGCATCCTCCGCGACCTGTACGACGACCGGCTGCGCGGCCGGATCTACCTCCCGGCGGCCGACCTGGACGACTACGCCTGCACGCTCGAGCTACCGGAGGTCCGCGGCCCTCGCGCCGACGCGGCCAATGCCGCGGCCGGCGCCGACGACGCTCCCGGCGCGCCCGACGACGAGGGCCTGCTGGATCCGGACAGCTTCTCCGACCTGGTGCGGTTCGAGGCGAACCGCACGCGGGCGTGGTACGTCCGCGGCCTCACCCTGCTGCCGCTGCTGGACCGCCGCAGCCGGTCGTGCGTGGCGGCGATCGCGGGCGTCCACCTGGGGCTGCTGGACCGGATCAGCGCCGACCCCGACCTCGTACGCCACCAGCGCCTGGTCCCGCCGGCCGGAGCGAAGTTCGCGGCGGCGGCGCGGGCGCTGACCCGAGGTGAGGCATGACGTCGGTCGCGGTGGTCGGCGGCGGCCTGGCCGGAATCGCGGCCGCGGTCCGACTGGCCGACCGGGGTGCCCGGGTGACCCTGCTGGAGTCGCGCACCCACCTGGGCGGTGCGACGTACTCCCTGGACCGGCCCGCCGTCTCCGGCCGCTCCGGTCTGGTCGCCGACACTGGCCAGCACGTGTTCCTGCGCTGCTACCACGCCTACCGCGCCCTGCTGGAACGCCTCGACGTGGCCACGCTCGCGCCGGTGCAGGACCATCTGGCGATCCCGGTGCTGCGGCCGGGCACCCGGCTCGGCGAGCCGTCGGAGGGGCCGGCCTGGATCTACCGCACCCGGCGCGGTCCCGCGCCCCTGCACCTGGCCCGGTCGCTGGCGGCGTACAGGCCGCTGACGCCGCTGGAACGGCTCCGGGCCGGCACGGCCGCGGTCGCACTGCGCCGGGTCGACCCGGACGATCCGCACCGGGACACAGCGACGTTCGGTGAGTGGCTGCGCGAACGCCGGCAGTCCGGGCGGGCGATCGAACGCCTGTGGGGGCTGATCGCGGTCGCCGCGCTGAACCTCCCGCCGGACGAGGCGTCCCTCGCGCTGGCCGCCAAGGTGTTCCGCACCGCGTTCCTCGACCGGCCCGAGGCTGCCGACCTCGGCATCCCCGCGGTGTCCCTGCGGGAGTTGCACTCCCGGCCCGCGGCGCGACTGCTGGAACGCCTCGGTGTCGACGTACGCACCAACACGAAGGTGCTGGCCATCGATCCGGTCCCCGAACCCGCGTCCGGCCCGGCAGTGGACAGCCACCGGTTCGTCCTGCGCACGCGGACCGACGAGCTCACCACGGACGCGGTCGTGGTGGCCGTACCCCACCAGGCCGCCGCCCGGCTGGTGCCGCCCCGCGCGGTGCCCGACGAGGGGCGGGAACGCTGGGCCCGCCTGGGTTCCGCGCCCATCGTCAACGTCCACCTGCGCTACGACCGCCGGGTGACGGCGTTCCCGTACGCCGGCGCGCTGGACTCCCCCGTGCAGTGGGTCTTCGACCGTACGCGGGCCGCGGGCGTGGACCGCGGCCAGTACCTCGTGGTGTCGGTGTCGGCTGCGCACACCGAGGTCGGCACGACCACCGAGGAACTCCGCCGTACCTACGCCAACGCGGTGGACGAACTGCTGCCCGGCGCGCGCAGGGCCCGGGTGGTCGAGTCGTTCGTCACCCGCGAACCCCACGCGACGTTCCGCCAGGGCCCCGGCACGGCGGCGTTGCGTCCCCCCACCCACACCGGACTACCCGGGCTCACCCTCGCCGGCGCGTGGACCGCCACGGGGTGGCCGGACACCATGGAGAGCGCGGTACGCAGCGGCCTGCGGGCGGCGGACGCACTCTCCCTCACCAGGACCCGGACTCAGCGACCCCTTGGAGAGGCCCTGCCATGACGCTGCTCCCCACCGAACTCCGCATCGCCGAGACCCATCGGATGGTCGAGCCCGCCCTGCTCGCCGCACTCGACCGGCTCGACGCGGACACCCGGCGCGCCTGCGGCTACCACCTCGGCTTCTGGGACTCCGACGGCCAGTTCCCGGCCGAACCCACCACGCGCGGCAAGGGCCTGCGGTCGATCCTCGCGGTGCTGTCCGCGCAGGCGGCGCAGGCCCCGCCCGAGGCCGGCATTCCGGCCGCGCTCGCCTGCGAACTCGTGCACAACTTCTCGCTGCTGCACGACGACGTGATCGACGGCGACACCGAACGCCGGCACCGGCCCACCGTCTGGGCACGGTTCGGCGTACCCGACGCGATCCTCGCCGGCGACGCGCTGCTGTCGCTGGCCAACGAGGTGCTCGCCGAGGCCGACTCGGTGCACGTCCACGTGGCCGTACGCCGACTGGGCGAGACCGTGCGGCAGCTGATCGCGGGCCAGACCGCCGACATCGCGTTCGAGAAACGCGACGACGTGACACTTGCGGAGTGCACGAGCATGGCCGCGGACAAGACAGCCGCGCTGCTGGCGTGTTCGGCCTCGCTCGGTGCCGTGCTCGCGGGCGCGCCGGCCACCCTGCTGGCGGCGCTGACGACGTTCGGGCGGCACGTGGGCATGGCGTTCCAGCTCACCGACGACCTGCTCGGGATCTGGGGCGACCCGGTGCGCACGGGCAAGCCGGTGTTGTCGGACCTGCGGGCGCGGAAGAAGTCCGTTCCGGTGGTCGCCGCGCTCACCGCGCCGACGATGGCAGCGGAGGAGTTGCGCGACCTCTACCGCCGGCCCGACCCGCTGGACGAGGCCGAGCTCGCCCGGGCCGCGTCACTGGTCGAGCAGGCCGGTGGCCGCGGCTGGACCGAGGACGAGGCGGACCGCCAGCTCGCCGCCGGCATCCGGGCGCTGGCCTCGGCCGACCTGCCGGACCTGGTGCGCGACGACCTGACCCGGGTCGCCGGTCGGCTGCGCGGACGGAGCACCTGATGGCCGACCTGTCCACGCACGTGAAGGACCCGAACGCCGACGACGACGCGTGGGCGCACGCCGCACTGGACCGGGCCGTCGAGCACCTGCTGGACCTGCAGGACCCGGCCGGCTGGTGGAAGGGCGAGCTGGAGACCAACGTCACGATGGACGCCGAGGACCTGCTGATGCGGCAGTTCCTCGGCGTACGCACAGACGAACAGACCGCGCAGTCCGCCGTGTGGATCCGAAGCCAGCAACGCGACGACGGCTCATGGGCGAACTTCCGGTTCGGCCCGGGCGACGTGTCCACCTCGGTGGAGGCCTACGTCGCGCTCCGCCTCGCCGGTGACGACCCCGACGACCAGCACCTGAAGCAGGCCCGTCAATTCATCCTTGACAACGGCGGCATCGAGGGCACGAGGGTGTTCACCAGGATCTGGCTGTCGTTGTTCGGCCAGTGGAGCTGGGACGACGTGCCGGCGCTGCCGCCGGAGATCGTGCTCGCGCCCCGGTGGGTGCCGTTCAACATCTACGACTGGGGCTGCTGGGCACGCCAGACCCTGGTGCCGCTCACCATCCTCGGCGCGCTCCGTCCGAACCGCCCGCTCGGGGTGAGCGTCGACGAGCTGCGCGCCGGCACGCCCGCACCACCACCGGATCCGGCGACCACCTGGCGGGGTGCGTTCGCCCGGCTGGACCGGGTCCTGCATCGCTACGAACGCCGGCCGGTCAGGTCCGTGCGCAAGCTGGCCTTGCGCTGGGCCGCGGAGTGGGTCGTCGCCCGGCAGGAGAAGGACGGCTGCTGGGGCGGCATCCAGCCGCCGTGGGTCTACTCACTCATGGCGCTGCACGCGATCGGCTACCCGGTCGACCATCCGGTGCTGGCCGCCGGCCTCGCCGGCTGGGAGCGCTTCACCATCCGTGAGGACACCCCGGCCGGCACCATACGCAGGATCGAGGCGTGCCAGTCACCGGTGTGGGACACGGCGCTCGCCCTGGTGGCGCTCGGCGACGCGGGCGTGGCCCCCGAGGCCGGCCCGATGGTGCGGGCGCGCGACTGGCTGCTGGAGGAGGAGATCACCGTACGCGGCGACTGGGCGGTGCGGCGGCCGCGTACGCCCGCCGGCGGCTGGGCGTTCGAGTTCGACAACGACGGCTACCCCGACACCGACGACACCGCCGAGGTGGTGCTCGGCCTGCGCCGGACCGCCGAGTCGCCGCGCGTGGAAGAAGCGGTACGCCGGGCCCGGATCTGGTTGCGCGGCATGCAGTGCCGGGACGGCGGATGGGGCGCGTTCGACGCCGACAACACCCGCGAACTCGCCTACCAGTTGCCGTTCTGCGACTTCGGGGCGGTCATCGACCCGCCCAGCGCCGACGTCACCGCGCACGTGGTGGAGATGTTCGCCCACGAGGGGCACGCCGACGACCCGGAGGTGCAGCGGGCGGTGCGCTGGCTGCTCGACGCGCAGGAACGGGACGGGTCGTGGTTCGGCCGGTGGGGCGCCAACCACGTGTACGGCACCGGCGCGGTCCTGCCGGCGCTGGTGGCCGCCGGGCTGTCCCCGCATCACCGCGCCGTCGTCCGCGGCGCGAACTGGCTGACCGCGCACCAGAACGCCGACGGCGGCTGGGGGGAGGACCTGCGCTCCTACGCCGACCCGTCGTGGGTGGGCAAGGGCACGTCGACGGCGTCGCAGACCGCGTGGGCGCTGCTGGCGCTGGAGGCGGCCGGGCTGCGCGACTCCCCTGCCGTGCGTGCCGGGATCGCCTGGCTGGTGGCCACCCAACGCCCCGACGGTAGCTGGGACGAGCCGCAGTTCACCGGAACCGGGTTCCCCGGCGACTTCTACATCAACTACCACCTGTACCGGTTGGTGTTCCCGGTCACCGCGCTCGGCCGGCTGCTCCTCCCGGCGCACCACGACGCACAGGACCTGGCATGAGGGGAGCTGGGATGCCGGCGGAGTTCGTCCTGTGTGCACCGACCCGGCTTGAGGCGGCCGCGGTGCGGCGCGGCCTGGCCGGCCGGCCCACTTCGCCACCGGTGTTGCGTACCGGCATGGGCCGGCGACACGCCGAGCGCTCCGCCCACCTGCTCGCGGACACCGGCCGGTCGCCGTCGGGCGTGCTGGTGACCGGGGTGGCCGGCGCGCTCGACCCCGGTCTCGCGCCCGGTGACGTGGTGGTGGCCACGGAAGTACGCGCGGGCGAGCGCACCGTCGAATGCCCGAGCGCGCCGCTGCTGGCCGCCCGGCTGGCCCGGCTCGGCCTGACCGTGCACACCGGGCCGGTGGTGAGCCGGGACCAGCTGGTCAGCGGCGCCGCTCGCGTCGCGCTCCGCGACACCGGCGCGCTCGCCGTCGACCTGGAGTCCGGCTGGCTCGCGGCCGGCCTGCCCTCCTCGACCGCGACCGCCTGCGTGCGAGTGGTTGCCGACCCGGCCACCGGCCCGTTGTGGCGGCCGGTCACGCTCGCCCACCTGGCGACCTCCGTGCGCGTCCTCACCACCGTCGCGCCCGCGCTGGCCGACTGGGGCGCGGTGACCGGGGCGCGGACGGTTCTGCTTCCCCACCCCCGTTCGTTCTGCGCCGGCGTGGAACGCGCCATCGACATCGTCGAACGGGTCCTCGCCCAGCGCAGCGGCCCGGTCTACGTCCGCAAGCAGATCGTGCACAACTCCCACGTCGTCGCGAGGCTGGAAGGTCTCGGTGCGGTGTTCGTGGAGGATCTGGACGAGGTGCCCGCGGGCGCCACCGTCGTCTTCTCCGCGCACGGTGTGTCCCCCGCCGTACGCCAGGAGGCCGCCGCCCGTGGCCTCGGCGTCGTGGACGCCACCTGTCCCCTGGTGGCGAAGGTGCACAGCGAGGCCCGCAGGTTCGCCGACCGCGGCGACACCGTGCTGTTCATCGGGCACGACGGCCACGAGGAGACCGAGGGCACGGTGGGCGAACGCCCCGGGAGCACGGTGCTGGTGGAGGACCTCGCCGGCGCCGCCCGCGTGCGGGTGCCCGATCCCGGCCGGGTGTCCTACCTCGTGCAGACCACGCTCGGGGTGGACGAGGTGGCCGAGATCGTCGACGTCCTGCACGACCGCTTCCCCGCCCTGCAGGGACCGGCGTCGGACGACATCTGCTATGCCACGACCAACCGCCAGCACGCCCTGCGGTCGGTGGCCCGGCAGGCCGACCTGGTCCTCGTCGTCGGCTCGCGGAACTCCTCCAACGCCACCCGGCTGGTCGAGCTCGCCCGCCGCCTGGGCACCCCGGCCCACCTGGTCGACGACCCGGGCGGCATCGACCTGGCCTGGCTCCCCGGTGCGGCGACGGTCGCCGTCACCGCGGGCGCCTCCACGCCTGCGTCACTGGTCGAGGCGACCGTCGACGCACTGCGCGGTCTCGGCCCGGTGGACGTGCGCGAGCACGTCGTCACCACCGAGGACATCGAGTTCACCCTGCCGAAGGAGGTGCGCAACCCATGACCATGCCGATGAGGCAGAGCCTGCGAATCGGGCGATACCTGCTGACCCAGCGACTGCGCGGCCGGGAGAAGTTTCCCCTGCTGGTCGAACTCGAGCCGTTGTTCGCCTGCAACCTGCAGTGCGCGGGCTGCGGCAAGATCCAGCACCCGGCCGACGAGCTGCGCCGCCGGATGCCGGTCGAGCAGGCCGTGGCCGCGATGGAGGAGTGCGGCGCGCCGATGGTCTCCATCGCCGGCGGCGAACCGTTCATGCACCCCGAGATCGACAAGCTCGTCAACGAACTGGTGAAGCGGAAGATCTACGTCTTCCTGTGCACCAACGCGTTGCTGGTCCGCAAGTGGTGGGACCGCTTCGACTTCACGCCCTCGCGCTACTTCGCGTTCGCCGTGCACATCGACGGCCTGCGCGAACGCCACGACGCGTCGGTGGACCACGAGGGCGGGTTCGACGAGGCGGTCGCGGCGGTGAGGTTCCTGCAGGCACAGGGATTCCGGGTCACCACGAACACGACGTTCTTCACCAACGACAGCCCACAGAACGTCATCGACGTGCTGGACTTCCTCAACGACGACCTGCACGTGGACGAGATGATGGTCTCGCCCGCGTACGCGTACGAGAAGGCGCCCGACCAGGACCACTTCCTCGGCGTCACCCAGACCAGGGAACTGTTCCGCAAGGCGTTCGCGAACGGCAACCGCGGGCGCTGGCGGCTCAACCACTCACCGCTGTTCCTGGACTTCCTCGAGGGCAAGGTGGATTTCCCCTGTACCGCCTGGGGAATCCCGTCGTACTCGCTGTTCGGGTGGCAGCGGCCGTGCTACCTGATGAGCGACGGGTACGCCTCGACATACAAGGAACTGGTCGAGGAGACCGACTGGGACAGCTACGGCCGGGGCCGGGACCCGCGGTGCGCGAACTGCATGGCGCACTGTGGGTACGAGCCGACGGCGGTGCTGGCCACGATGGGTTCGCTGCGCCAGTCGCTGCGGGCGATCGCCGGGTGACAAGCGTCGATTGACAGGTCAGCCGTCGCCGCCCCAGCGCTCGGACAGCCGGTGGTAGGTCGTCGGCGCCAGTGAGCGCACGGCCACCGGAAACCGCAGCCAGGCGGGTACGACGACCTCCGCCTGGTCGCGTTCGACGGCCCGCACGAGCGCGGCCGCCACCCGCTCCGGTGGGATCGGCCGCGGGAAACGCCGGGCGTAGGGTGCGCCGCGCCGGAGGAAGAAGTCGGTGTCCACCACGCCCGGCACCACCGTGCTCACCCCGATTCCCGCACCGGCGACCTCGGCCCGCAGGCTGGCCGCGAACACGTGCAAGCCCGCCTTGACAGCGGCGTACGCGGACTCACCGGCAACTCCGAGCACCGCCGCGATGGAGGAGACGAAGACCAGGTGCCCGAGGCCGCGTGCGGTCATCGCCGGCAGCACGGCGCGGGTGAGCAGCATCGGCGCGCGGAGGTTGACCGTGAGCAGCCGGTCCAGGTCGGCATCGTCCACCTCCGCCGCGGGGCCGACCGCTCCGACACCGGCATTGTTGACCAGCAGGTCGGGCGCCAGGTCGTGGTCGGCCAGCCGGGCCGCCAGGGTGGCGACGTCAGCCGGGTCGGCGAGGTCGGCGACCAGCACCTCCCCGCCGGTGGACCGGGCCACCTCGGCGAGCCGGTCGGCGTCCCGGCCGACCAGCAGCAACCGGCAGTCGGCGGCGGCCAGCCGCTCGGCCACGGCGCGCCCGATCCCGCCGGACGCGCCGGTCACCACCGCGAACCGCTGGTCGAGCCGCACTCACACCTCGGGCGGGACGTCGGTCTCGCGGTAGACGCGCCGCTCAGCAGTGGTCTGCCGGCCGTTCTCGATGACCTGCCGCTCGCTGATCGAGGCCGCACGGCGCCGCTTGTTCCACAGCGTCAGAGTGATGGCCAGGATGGTGGCGCCGGTCAGCATGAACACCCAGCCCACGACGTCCAGGCTCAACCAGTCCGGGTTGGCCCTCACGGCGAAGGCAAGGATCGCCCCGAACGCGATGAGAAAAATGCCCGCGCCGATACTCATGTCGGAACCTCCGTCGAACGTCGCGTACCCCCTCATTCAACTACTTTCCGGCGGCCGACTCCGGAACCCGCCCATCTTGGGCGCGTGCGGGATAGCCGGAGTCGGCCAGCGGGGGTACGGCTACGGCAGGCGGCCGCCGGTGACGCCGAGGATCTGCCCACTGATGTAGCTCGACTCCTGGGAGGCCAGGAACACGAACGCGGGCGCGAGTTCGGCCGGTTGGGCGGGCCGGCCCAGCGGTGCGTCCGAACCGAACGACGCCGCCTTCTCCGCGGACATCGACGCCGGGATGATCGGCGTCCACACCGGACCGGGCGCCACGGAGTTGACCCGGATGCCGCGCTCGGCGAGTTCCTCCGCGAGGCCCTTGGTGAACGTCACGATGGCGCCCTTGGTGGTGGCGTACGGCAGCAGCGCCGGCGTCGGCTGGTAGGCCTGGATGGAGGAGGTGTTGATGATCGCGCCGCCTGCGGGCATCGACGGCAGCACCGCCTGGGTGAGCCAGAACATCGCCAGAATGTTGGTGCGGAAGGTGTGCTCCAGCAGGTCCGACGGGATCTTGTCGAAGCTGTCGAAGCTCATCTGGTACGCCGCGTTGTTGACCAGGATGTCGACCCGGCCGAACTCCTTCACCACCTGGTCGGCCAGCCGGCGGCAGTTGCCCTCCTCGCTCAGGTCGGTGGCGAAGCGCAGCGCCTTGCGGCCGGCCTCCTCCACCACCCGGGCGGTCTCGGCCGCGTCGGACTCCTCGGCCTCGAGGTAGGCGATCGCCACGTCGGCACCCTCGCGGGCGAAGGCCAGGGCGACCGCCCGGCCGATGCCGGAGTCGCCCCCGGTGATCAGGGCCTTCTTGCCCTCCAGCCGGCCCAGCCCGCGGTAGGTGTCGTAGCCGTAGTCGGGCTTGGGCTCCATCTCCGAGTCCAGGCCGGGGTGCTCCTGGGTCTGCCCGGGGAACTGCGGGCGCGGGTGCTGGTGCTGCGGGTCCTGCTGGGCCGCCTGCTCTGGTTGGTCGCGCTGTGTCATGGATCTCCCAGCTCGTGTGCATCTGGTGGGCAGGCCCCGGTCGGCACCGAGGCCCGCTCGTGTGGGGGGCTTACCCCGTAAGTCCCCTCGTATCACGTACGGGAGTCGGCCTCCCGTCGCTTCCGTTTGCCTGCCGTCGGGCCCGGACGCAGGCTGGCAGTGGGGGTGCCTGTCGCGTACCGGAAACGTGAGGAGAGTTCCGTGGCACAGGGACAAGCCAAGATCACCAGTGAGGTCCCGGGGAAGGACGTCGCCAAGGTCCTGCAGCCGGTCCTGGTCGACCTCGTGGGGCTGGCCCAGAACGGCAAGCAGCTGCACTGGCACGTGCGGGGCCGCTACTTCCTGCCCGTCCACGAGCGGCTGGACGTCGTGATCGACGACGCCCGCGAGTTTGCCGACACCGTCGCCGAGCGCCTGGTCGCGCTGGACGTACCGGTCGACGGCCGGCCGGCGACGGTGGCGACCACCACCAACCTGCCGGAGGTGGCGCCGGGGTTCACCAGCGACGACAAGGTCGTCGGCGCCATCGTCGACCAGCTCGACGCCACGATCGCGCGGGCACGTACGGCGATGGAGGCGCTGGAGGAGACGGACCAGGTGAGCCAGGACATCGTGATCGAGGCCCTGCGGGCGCTGGAGAAGCACCGCTGGATGTTCGCCGCGCAGCTCGGCTGAGACATCTCGCCTCGGCCGGTGTTCACTTAGCCTCCGACCAGCGGGCGACCACGCTGACGTCGGCGACGAACCGGACCGAGCTGCCCGCGGCCCAGAACGCCGCGGTCGACTCCAGGGCGCTGGTCAGCAGCGCGGTCGCGGCGGCGGCGTGCTCGGCGGGCACGTGCAAGAGCAGCTCGTCGTGCAGGCACAACACGATCGCGCCCCCGAACGGGCGCAGGCCGGTGCGCACCGCCGCCGCCCACGCCTTGAAGAACTCCGCCGCCGCGCCCTGGACGACGGCGTTCCGGGCGAACCTGCCGTGACCGTGACGCCGGGCCCGGTCCTCCGCCGGACGCGAACCCGGTGGGGCGTCCGCCGCGCGCGGGTCCGCCGCGTCGCCGTCGTCACCGCTGTCGCTCGCGTCGGCCTCCCCCGGGCGGAGCCGGATCAGCCGGCCGCCGTGGGTACGAATGTCCCGGCCGACCAGGCCGGCCTCCTCCGCCGCCCGGAGGTAGCCGATCGCCCGCGGGTAGGCGCGCTCCATTCGCCGCAGGGCCGCGCCGGCCGTGCCGGAGGTCTGGCCGTACATCGCGGCGAGGACGGCGACCTTCGCGGTGGGCCGGTCACAGTGCAGCTGCGCGGCGACCGGGGCGTACAGGTCGTCGGCGCGCGCGGCCCGGGCCAGCGCGGCGTCGCCGGAGACCACGGCCAGCACCCGCGGCTCGATCTGGCCCAGGTCGGCGCGGACCAGCACGTGACCCGGCTCGGCGGCGACCGCGACCCGCAACCCGGCCGGGAGGTTGTGCAGCCCGGCGCCGGCGGTCATCCTCCCGGCCGCGCCGTCGGAGGCCGCCCACACCCCGCGCAACCGGCCGTCGGCGCCGACGTGCCGGTCGAGCCAGCCGTAGCCGTAGGTCGTGGCGATGCGTTCGGCCTTGCGCCAGTCGAGGAACGCGGCCACGCCCGGATGGGAGTCGCGGAAGGGCTCCAGTCGCCAGGACCGGGTGTCAGGAAAGTTGAACCCGACCCGGGCCAGCAGCTCGCGTACCTGCAGGGGGTTGCGCAGGTCGACGCGTACTCCGCCCTCCTCACCGGAACCGGAACGGAAGAGGCCGACCACCGCGGCGTCCCGCCTGGCCCGGGCCGCCACCTCGGCGGCGGGAGTGGCCAATCGGGGTCCGACGAAGCCGGAGATGTACTGCTCGGCCGCCCGGCGGTCGAGGGGAAGCCCGTCGTGCTCCAGCTCCACCGCCAGCAGCGCGGCCGCGGACTCGGCGTAGGCGGTGAGGACGGCCAGCGGCAGCGCCAGCGGAGTGGCCCGGGGATCGGGTAGTGCACGCAGGCCGGCGTCCTGGGCGGCCCGGACCCGCAGGGCGAGCGCGGCCCACCTGGCCGCGCGGTCGAGGACGCCGTCGGCGGCGGGACCGGTCACGGGGTCGGCGAGCCAGTCCTGACCGGCCAGGTCGGGCCGCAGCTGGCCGTCGGGGGCGAAGAAGTCCGCGGACTCGGCGTCGGCCCCGGCGCCGGAGCCCGGACCAGTACCGGAGCCGGCGTGGATGGCGGGCTCGGACCAGTCGAGGAGGGTCACCTCCCGCCGGGGCGGCGGGGGCTCGGGCAGACCGGTGGCGGCGGCCCACACCGCGGCCGGATCGTCGCGGCGGCCGCCGTGCAGCACCCGGTGGCCGGCGGCGAGGTCCCAGCAGGCACGGACCCGGACGTCCGCGGCGAGGAGCTCACCGGCGGTCGTACGGGCATCCCACCAGACCCACCTCGGCCGCAGCTCCCGGTCGAGCTCGGCGACCAGCCCGGCCGGATCCGCGCAGGGGACGGCCCACCGGTGACCGTCGACGGCGAGCCCGACACCGAGGCCACGCACCACGACCAGAGCGAGGCATCGACCGGGCGTGGACCCCAGCAGGCGGCCAAGCTCGGCGGTCGACCACGGCTCCATGCTGATCATCCTGCCCGCGGCCACCGACAGTCCCGTCGGGCACTCCCCGCGATCACCTCGGCTCCGTCGCCGTCCAGGGTCCAAGGTGTTCGACCGGACCGGAATTCGCCGCAGATTTTCCCCCAATCCGGACACCGCGGTTGGCAGACGTCCCGTCGATCCCGCAAACTTCCCAAGGTCGGCCACGGGGGCCGAACCGGCAACACAACGCAAAAGCACCTCGCACCACGGCTCCCGGAAGGCTTCCGGCGCCCGGCACATCTGCCGGCGTCCACCGCTCGTCGCCTGATCTTCCTGTGCTCACGTCCCCGCCCGCTCGGCGGCGCGTGAGCGTGACCCCCGCGTCCTGGGACGTGCCGTGAACGCGCCACCACGACGAAGAGAGATCGCTCGATGCCGCCAGGACTGCCCCGCCGTACGTCGGCCCGACATCGCTCCGACGGCCCCGACAGGTCTCGTACTCCCCGCCGGCCGCTGCGTGTTCTCGCCGTCGTCGCCGGCGTGCTCTCCCTCGTCGCGGGTGCGGTGACCCCGTGGATCCTCGCCCGCCAGGCCGGGCACCTCGACGACTCCGCCACCAAGGCCGCGGCGTACGACACGGTGGGCGGGCAGGTCGACGCCGCCCGCGAGCGCGCCGAGCGGGAGCGCGCGTCCCGCTCCCGGACCCGCGTCGCGCCGCCGGCGACACCGACCGCCACGCCCACACCCACGGCGACCAGGAAGGCCACGCCGACCGCGAAGCCGAAGCCGAAGCCGGAGCCGAAGGTCACCAAGAAGGCCCCGCCGAAGCCGAAGGCCACCAGGAAGGCCAGCCCGAAGCCGAAGGCCACCAGGAAGCCGGTCGTCCAGAAGCGGGTCCCGAAGGCGACCCGCTCCAGCGACGGCCGCCCCGACTTCGCGCTGCCGGCCAGGTGCGGCACCAGGCTGCGGTTCACGACGTACGCCGGACACGCCCCGGACGACATGAAGATCGACTTCTTCAACGAGAGCGGGCCGACCGACGGCATGGTCGTGGTGGCCTCCGCGGCCGGCACCGTGGTCAAGCTGTCCGAGCCGGGCGGTGTGAAGATCGACCACGGCAACGGCTGGTACACCATGTCCCTGCACATGCGGGAGCGCGACGTCTCCGTCGGCGAGAAGGTCGGCCAGGGCGAGCGGATCGGCCTCGCCGGCGCCGTCGGCACCGGCGTCTCCCACCTGCACTACGAGCAGATCTACGACAGCAACCACGACGGCTGGGCCGACAGCCCGGGCGAGATCACCTACTCGCGGCTGCAGGGCAAGCGGTACGCGCTGCAGCCCGACGGCGACGGGCCCGTGGTGGCCAGCACGAACTCCTGCTGAGGTCTCACTCCGCGTCCGGCGTACCGGCGACCCCCTAAGCTCGGCCGTGAACGCGGGAACAGTCGCCGGTACGCCCGGCCGACGCCTCGGGACGGAGTGAGTGCACGTGCGGCCCCTGGGACCAGCCGACCCGACCCGGGTCGGCGCGTACTCCCTGCGCGGCCGACTGGGCGGCGGCGCGATGGGCACTGTCTACCTCGGCACCTCTCCGGGGGGCCGGGCGGTCGCGGTGAAGGTCGCCCGCACCGACCTGGCCGACGACCCGGACTTCCGCGAGCGGTTCCGGCGCGAGGTGGCGATGGCCCGTTCGGTCGGCGGGTTCTGGACGGCGGGGGTCGTCGACGCCGACCCGGAGGCGCCCCAGCCGTGGCTGGCCACGGAGTACGTCGTGGGTGCCACCCTCCAGCAGGCGGTGTCGGAGCACGGCCCGCTGCCCGCGCCCGCCGTACGCCGGCTGGCGGCCGGTCTCGCCGAGGCCCTGCAGGCGATCCACGCGGCCGGGCTGATCCACCGTGACCTCAAGCCGTCCAACGTGCTGCTCGCCGCCGACGGGCCCCGGGTGATCGACTTCGGTATCTCCCAGGCGCTGGAGGGAGTGCGGCTGACCGCGACCGGGGAGTTCCTCGGGACGCCCGGCTACCTGGCGCCCGAACAGATCAGCGGCGCCGACGTCGGCCCGGCCACCGACCTCTTCGCGCTCGGCGCCGTGCTCGCGTTCGCCGCGACCGGGCAGGGTCCGTTCGGCAGCGGACCGACCGAGGCGCTGATGTACCGCGCGATGCACGACGAGCCCACCCTCGACGGCGTGTCCTCCGATCTCGCCGGCGTGGTGCGGGCCTGCCTGGACCGCGATCCCGCTCGCCGCCCGACGCCCGGGCAGGTGCTGGACCGGATCGGGGGCCTCGCCCCGCCAGGCCCGGACGGGGCGGACTGGCTGCCGGCGCCGGTGCGGACCCTCGTGCAGCAGTACGCCACCCAACTGCACACGACTCCCGCTCCGGAGGTGCCCTCCGCCGAGCAGAAGGTGCCTGCGTCCGCCGGGCCGGCCGGGCCGCAGGCGCGGCCGTACGCCGAGCAGGACGCTTCACCGCCCGCCGGGCTGGACAGGCGCCCCGCCGAACCCGCCCGGCAACCCGCCCGGCCATCCGCCGACGGCGGCACGGTTCGCTTCACCACCAACCGGCTGCCCGGGCTGATCATCGCGGCCTGCCAGCTCCTCGTCGGGATCGTCTCGCTCCGTTGGGCCGGGCAGGCGTCCGGCTCCGACCCGGTGATGCGGGTCGTCGCGCTGGTCGCCTTCCTCGTGCTGTTCGTCCTCGCCACCAGGCACCTGATCCGCTCGGCACGCCGGGGATACACGCTGGAGCTGAACCGGCAGAGCCTGGTCGCGGCGAAGGGACGGCAGCGCTGGGAGATCCCGTGGGAGACGGTCGCACGGGTGCGGGTGGTCGGCGACCGGTCCGAGCCGTGGGTGGTGGTGTGGCTGGTGGACGGCTGGACGCCGCCGCGCAAGCTCGCCGGCCGGGTGTTCCGCAGGTACCACGGTGGCTACCGGCTCTATCCGGTCGGCCACCAGGACGGTCGCCGCTCGCGCGTCCGGGAGATCGAGGAGGTGCGGTCGGCGCTCGCCTGGCACGCCCGGCGCGCCTTCGACCCCAGCGCCTGACGCCCGGCCGGGTGACCGGCTGTCCGGAGGATCAGCCGCCGTCGGACTGGTCGTGTCTCGGGTCGTACGCCGCGACCCAGTAGTACCCACCGTCCGGCTCGTAGTCGTAGATCAGCGCTGTCGACCCGGCGGGCAGGTCCTCCTCGCCGTTCTGGCGTACCTGGATCCGGGTCGCCGGCCCGTCCGGCCCGGGCGCGTCGGCGGTGCCGACGTAGCGGTCGACCCGCACCGAGCGGGTGGTGCACACCTGGCCGAGGAGCGCGCGGTGGGAGGCGAACGGGTCGGCCTCCGGTGCGGCGCCCCTGCGTTGGCACAGCCGGTCCAGCCGGCCGGCCGATCCCGCCGGCGCGACCGCGACGAGCAGGACGGCCAGCGATATGACGGCGACCAGCACGATGGCGAGCGCGGCGTACGCGTCCATCGGTCCCCTCCCCCCGCCACCACGCGCACGTCCTGGGCGAGGTGGCGCAGGGACTATACCGCGCCGACGATCATCGTCAGGCGGCTCAGGCGAGAAGCGCGGCGGCCATCGCCTTGGCCTGGGGCGGCTCCCCGGGCCGGCGACGTCCGGCGACCGGGGCCGGCCGGTGGCGGAAGGTCAGCCGGTGTCCTGAGCCGGCAGGTCTCTCGCCAGCAGTCGGACCACCTCCCGCGCGGCCGCCCGGCCGGCGCGGTTGGCTCCGACCGTGCTCGCCGACGGTCCGTACCCCACCAGGTGCAGGCGCGGCTGCGCGACCACCCGGGTGCCGTCCATCACGATCCCGCCACCGGGCTCGCGCAGCCGCAGCGGCGCGAGGTGGCCGAGGTCGGGGCGGAAGCCGGTCGCCCACACGATCACGTCGGCCGGCACGAACCGTCCGCCGGACCACACCACACCGGTGGGCAGGATCCGGTCGAACATCGGCAGCCGGGTCAGAGCGCCCTTGCGCAAGGCCTCCTTGACAACAGTGGTGTACGCCAGGCCGGTCACGCTGACCACGCTCTGCGGCGGCAGACCCGCACGGACCCGTTCCTCCACCCGCGCCACGGCGGCCCGGCCGTCCTCGCGGGTGAAGCTGTCACGGAACACCGGCGGGCGGCGGGTCACCCAGGTGGCCGCGGCGGCCACGTCCGCGATCTCGGACAGGATCTGAGCGGCGGAGTTGCCGCCACCCACCACGACCACGCGCCGGCCGGCGAACTCCGCCGGGCCGCGGTAGCCGGCCGAGTGCAGTTGCCGGCCGGTGAAGTCGGCGGCGCCGGGGTAGGCCGGCCAGTAGGGCCGCCGCCAGGTGCCGGTCGCGTTGATCACGGCGCGGGCCGCCCACTCCCGTTCGCCCGCGCGGACCAGGAGCCGGTCGCCGGACTCGTGGACGGTGTCCACCCGCTCCGGACGCAGCACCGGCAGGGCGTTGCGGCGTTCGTACGCGGCGAAGTAATCGGTCACCACCTCGGCCACCGGCCGGTCGGCGTCGATCTCGCCGGGGCCGAACCGGCTGCCCGGCAGGTCGAAGATGCCGTGCACCTTGGCCATGGTGAGCGTGGCGGGCCGGTGCCGCCACGCACCGCCGGGCGACGGGGCGGCGTCCAGCACCACGAACCCGGTACCGGGCGCCGCCCCGTCGCGCCGCAGGTGGTACGCACTGGACAGACCCGCCTGCCCGGCGCCGATCACCACCACGTCGACCTCGTGCCGCGTCTCGTCCGAGCTGCCCACGCATCGTCCAACCAGCGGAGCGGCCGAAGCCTTCCCGGCGGCGGGACGGTGCGGGGTCAGCCCGGACGCGGGGTCACTGCTGGTGCTGGTCGGGGTCGACAGGCGCCGCCGAGAAGATCGATCGAACGTGGTCGGGCCAGGCCCGCCAGGTGGCCGCGGGCACCCGCAGCGACTTCGCCCGCCAGGACAGCCAGCCGCGCTGGTAGACGACGGCGAGCATCGAACGAGCCTCGCCGGACCGGTTGGGCACACCTCGGTGCCACAGCCGCAGGTCGCGGACCACCGCGGCGCCGGCCGGCACGTCCATCCGGGCCGAGGCCAGCGCCTCCGCCCTGGTGGTGAGGTCGACGTCGGCGTCGTCGGCCGAGTCCACGATCAGGTGGGAGGCCGGCCAGACCTCCGTACTCCCGTTCTCCCGGGTGAAGTCGCACAGCGGGATGTTGACGACGACGGCCGTCGTGGGGGTGGGCACGCCGAGGTCGGTGCCGAACACCGGGCCGGCGTCGCGGTGCACCCGTTGGTACGTCGAGCCCGGGAAGGCGGTGTTGGAGTTGTAGTACGAACAGTGGAAGTCCTCACCGAGGATGCCGGTCAGCACCCGCAGCAGCAGCGGATGCGCGACGGTCTCCACGTCGGAGAACGGCGGCACCAGGGGCAGTTGCATCTGCACGTGTTTGGCGCCGTCGGTGGGTTGGACCCGCTGTGAGGTGTCGTGGCCGAGTTCGGCTCGCAGCAGGTCGTCGTACGCCGAACGCAGGGCCGCCACCCGCGCCGCGTCGAACACCTCCGGCAGCACCAGCAGGCCCGAGTCCCGGAAGGTGCGCAGCGCCGTCATCAGGTCGGCATCGTCTCTTCGGTCCACGGGCCCGCCCTTCTCCGTCGTTCACCCAGCCCGTGAAGGTATGTGCGCGGCGTTTGGGAAATCAAGGAAACCGGAGCGGAAGCGGCCGACTGCGGACAGCTGCCCGAACGCTCGATCACCGCCGATCACGGCGTGGTAGCAGTCCTGTCACGACCAACCGTCGGACGGCGGGGCGAGCGGTCAGCGAGCTGTCAGGACTCCTGCAACGACATCTCGGGGTAACGCGGCGAGGGCCGGTCGAACAACGTGGTCGGCCGGTCGCGCAGCCAGCGGTCGAAGTACGCCGCGACGTAGGCCCGCTGGACCAGCACCGACCGGTGCGGCGTGATGGTGCCGATGTCCTCGGCCACGGTGGCGGCGGGCAGGTCCAGCGGGCCGGCGGCCTGGGCGACCAGCGTCTGCGCGTCCGCGTAGGAGTGGTGCCGCGAGCCCAGCAGGGTCAGCTCCCGCTTCCAGCCCCGGCCGTTGCCGTGGAACGCATGCCAGGACGGCTCGGTGTCGTTGTTCGGCGTGTCGCTGCCGAGGAGGAGGAACGGCCGGTCCACCCCTTCGGTCACCGCGGGCGGCAGGTCGCCGGCCGGGTCCGCCGGGTCCATACCGAGGTTGCCGTCGAAGTTCGCCCCCGCCCGGATCCGGTCGTCGGCGGCCATCGCCAGCAGGGCGGCCAGACCGCCGGCGGACTTGCCGTACATCCCGATCCGGGTGAGGTCCAGCACCCGGATCAGCCCGTGCGGGAGGCCCGCCGGCCGGGCGAGCACGTCGAGGACGAACCGCACGTCGGCCACGCGGACCGACATCGCCTTGTGCACCCAGGTGCGCGGGTCCGGCGCGGGCGGGAGCATCGTCGCCACGGTGCCGTCGGGGAACTCCACCGCCGGCGACTCGTAGGTGTGGTCGACGCACACCACGACATAGCCACGGCTCGCGAGGTCCGCCGCCTGCGCCGTGGCGAACGAGCGGGGCTCGCCGAGTCCCGGCGAGTACAGCAGGACGGGGTGGCGGCCGTGGGCAGCCGGCACGTCGCGAAGGACGTGGGTGTGGACACGTTCCCAGTCGATGGCGCCGGCGGGCAGGCCGAGGCCCAGGAGCCGGTTCGCCGTGTCGTCGAACGTCGCGGCCTCGCCTGGCAGCATGTACGCCGGTCGCCGCCGGTGACGTGGATCCTGGCGGTGCGCCGGATCCGCCGGATCCGCCGGGTGGAAGAGCGTCACCATCAGCGCGCGCCGGGCGTTCGTGTCGTGCCACGGGTCGGCGCGCCGGTTGTCCACCAGGCACAGCCGGCTCGCTCCCACCGGGTACGGCCCGGACGGTGCGGGCAGCCGCAACCGCAGCCGGGACCGATGTCCCGTCGCCCGCGGTGCGCCGGTCCCGGCGGCCGAGGCTGGGCCGGCGCCCGCCACGTCGAGCGACCCGAGCGCCGCGGCCAGCCCGGCCAGCAGCGGGGCGGCGAGGACCGACCGCCGGCGGACGGTCGTGTGTTCGGACGTTGAACGCGAAGGTGTCATGCGGCGGACACTACGAAAGCCCTGCCCGGCAAGGCGTCCACCCACGGAGCCAGGTTCGGCGTCATACCGCGGAGCCACCGATACCAACCTGGTATGGCCGAGAAGGTCGCTCTCATTGACACTTCACCCCCTCGTCGTTAGCGTCCCGATCACGTCTTCGCCGCCGGTGCGTCATGCCCGCCGGCGAGCCGTGCTCACGCACCGAACGCAGCACTGCCATGCAACGAACACCCGCACCGCAGCACGTTCGCAGGACAACGCTCCACATGCATTGAAACGCTCCACACGCATTGAGATGTGAAGTCACCACACGCAGTTTCCAGACCTCGTGGGCGAGGCGGTGAGCATGCGTACGGCCGTCTTCCCGCGCTCCGTACCGCTGTGTCCTCCTTCGCCCCGGGTCGTGGCTCGACCTTGCTGACAGCTGGGCTGATCGCTGGAGGTACGCATGTCTCCCATGTCGCCGGACGGTTCGCGACGCGACTTCCTGAAGCTCACCGGACTCGCCACGTCCGGCCTGGTGCTCGCCGCGGCCTGCGGCACCCCGGAGGCGCCACCCGGACCGCAACCCACGCAGACGTCATCCCGTCCGGTCCCGCGCGGCAAGCCGAAGTCGGTGCCGAGGGAGAAGACCCTGATGCTCGCCAACGGCGACGGCTCCGACGTCGGCATCTGCAACCCGTACGCCTCCGGCTTCAACCACCAGCGCGGGCTGGCGGCGATGTTCGAGCCGCTCTACTTCTACTCGGCGTTCACCGGCGAGACGATCCCGTGGCTGGCGGACGGGCAGCCCACCTACACCTCCGACAACACCAAGGTCACCATCAAGACCCGCAAGGACGCCAGTTGGAGTGACGGAAAGCCGTTCACCGCGGGCGACGTGGCGTTCACCCTGACGATGCTCAAGGACAAGAAGAACACCGCGATGCAGTACTCCGCGGACATGCGGGAGTGGGTGAAGAGCGCCCGGGCGATCGACGACAACACCGTCGAGATCAGCTTCACCAAGCCGGCACCGAGGTTCGTCTTCGACTACCTGTACATGAAGAACGACCTGGGCATCTTCCTGGTACCCGAGCACATCTTCTCCCAGCAGAAGAAGCTGACGGAGTTCCTCTTCTACGACCCGGGCAAGAAGTGGCCGGTCGTCACCGGCCCCTACCAGATGGTCGACTGGACCAACCAGCGACGGCTGCTGGACCGGCGCGACGACTGGTGGGCGGCCAAGGCCGGGATCGCCCAGCAGCCCGGACCCGAGCGGGTCATCGTCGTTCCGTTCACCGACCCGACCAACACCGCGCAGCGGCTGATCAACAACGAGCTGGACTCCTCACTCGACCTGCGGCCGCCGGTGATCAAGCAGGTGGTGAAGGAGAACCCGAAGATCGTCACCTGGAGCGGACGTTCCGCACCCTACGGCTACATCGACTGGTGGCCGCAGTCACTGTTCTTCAACTGCGCGGTCCCGCCGTACAACGACCCGGACGTGCGGCGTGCGGTCAACCACGCCATCGACCGCGACCAGCTGGTGTCGGTGGGATACGAGGGGGCCGGGACGATCTCGCAGCTGCCGTTCCCCAACTTCCCGCCGCTGCAGAAGTACTTCGACGCACTGCAGCCCACCTTGGACCGCTACCCGACCAACGCCCACGACCCGGCGAAGACCGAGCAGATCATGACCAGCAAGGGGTTCAAGAAGGACAACCAGAACCTCTGGGTGGACAAGTCCGGCAAGCGGCTGGACGCCACGATCTACGGTCTGCAGGACCTCACCACCGACTACGGCCCCATCCTCGCCGAGCAGTTGCGGGCCGCCGGGTTCAACGCCTCCCACCAGGCGCCCTCCGACAGTTACACCCGGATCGCCGACGGCTCGGCGAAGCTGTTCCTGTTCGGCTTCGCAGGCGCCATCGCCGACCCCTACCCCTCGCTGGAACTGATGCACTCCCGGCACGTGTCGAAGATCGGCGTGCAGGGGGACGTCAGCAGCCGGTGGAAGAACGCCGAGTACGACAAGATCGTGGAGCGGATGAGCGGCCTGCCGGTCGGTGACCCGGGCGAGCTGCCGTTGTTCCTGCAGGCGATGGAGATCTACCTCAAGAACCTCCCGCACACCCCGATCGTGCAGTGGCTACACCGGATTCCGTACAACACGACGTACTGGACCGGCTGGCCCACCAAGTCCGACCCGTACCTGCCGGGTGCGTTCTGGTTCAAGACCCTTCCGCTGGAGCTCAGCCACCTCAAGTCCGCGAAGGGGTGAGTCGGTGTCGTGGCGTTACCTCGTTCGCCGCATCCTGTTGCTGTTGCTGGTGATGTGGACCGCGGCGACGATCAACTTCTTCATCCCGAAGCTCAGTCCGCGCGACCCGATCAAGGAACGCCTGCAGCTCGCCGCGACCCAGGGTGGGCGCAACCAGACCGGTCTGCAGGCGATGGCCGACGCCTACGCCCATCAGTACGGCCTGGACCAGCCGCTGTGGAAGCAGTACCTGCACGCCCTGCTGAAGGTGGTGCAGTTCGACTACGGCTACTCGATCTCGCAGTACCCGCGGACGGTCAACTCCGTCATCGGTGACGCCCTGCCGTGGACCATCTGCCTCGGCCTGGTGTCGATCCTGATCGCGTTCGTCGTCGGCACGGTCCTGGGTGCGCTGCTCGGCTGGCCGCGGTCGCCCGGCTGGCTGCGGGCACTGGTCCCGGTGAGCATGCTCACCAGCGCGGTGCCGGCGTTCGTGCTCGGCTTCCTGCTGATCTACCTGTTCGCGTTCCGGCTGAAGGCGTTCCCGCTGGCCGGGGCATACTCCCAGACCGCCAACCCCGGCTGGAGTCTGAGCTTCGCCGGCGACGTCCTCGACCACGCGTTCCTGCCCGCGATGGCGCTGGTGTTGTTCCAGATGGGCGGCCAGGCGCTGCAGATGCGCGGGCTGATGGTGATGACCGTCGGCGAGGACTACATCACCTTCGCCGACGCCAAGGGACTGCGGCCGCAGCGGGTGTTCCTGCGGTACGCCGTCCGCAACGCGCTGCTGCCCCAGGTGACCGGCCTGGTGATGTCGCTCGGCACGTTCATCTTCTCCACCGTGCTGGTGGAGACGTTGTTCGCCTACCCCGGGCTGGGCGGCCTGATCAACTCCGCGATCCAGGTGCTGGACTTCAACCTGCTCTACGGAATCACCATGATCCTGGTCTTCGCGGTGTGCATCGCCACCCTGGCCGTGGACCTGATCTATCCCCTGCTCGATCCCCGCATCCGCTACGACCGGAGGTGAGCATGGTCACCCCTGCAACGACCTCGATGACCATGCCGGGCCGGCAGGCCTGGACCGGTCGTGCCGGCTCGTTCCTGCGCTACGTCCGCCGCAACCCACTGCTGGCGGTGGGGCTGATCATCTTCCTCGCCCTGGTGCTGTTCTCCACTGCCGGAAGCTTCCTCGTGGACACCGTCAAGGCGCCCTACCCGCTGGCGGCGCCGGCCAGCCTGGCGCCGTCCTGGGACTATCCGTTCGGCACCGACGCCCAGGGCCGGGACATGCTCGCGGTGATGATCGTGGGCACCCGGCTGAGCCTGAAGATCGGCCTGCTGGCCGGATCGATCGGTCTGGCCGTCGGCATCGTGCTCGGCCTCATCTCGGCGTTCTACGGCGGCTGGATCGACAGTGCCATCCGCTGGATCGTGGACGTGATGTTCACCATCCCGAGCTTCCTGGTGATGGTGGTCATCGCCTCGCTGCTGCAGCAGTACATCTCGATCGAGAACATGGCGTTCATCCTGGCGGCGTTCGCCTGGCCCGGACCGACCCGCGGCATCCGGGCGCAGGTGCTGTCGCTGCGCGAACGGCAGTTCATCCAGATGGCGCGCCTGTCCGGGATGCGCGGGCCGGAGATCATCATCCGCGAGCTGCTGCCCAACCTCGCGCCGTTCCTGCTGGCGGGCTTCGTCGGCGCGCTGATCGGTGCGGTCTACGGAGCACTCGGCCTGGAGCTGCTCGGCCTGGGCTCGCAACGGGAGCCCACGCTGGGGATGACGTTCTTCTGGATGCAGAAGTACTCCGCGCTGCTGCGCAACCTGTGGTGGTGGTGGGGCATCCCGATCGCCATCATCATCTTGCTGATCCTCTCGCTGTACTTCATCTCCTTCGCCCTCGACGAGTGGGCCAACCCGCGTTCCCGGAGGTCCGCATGAGCTCCGCGTCCACCGCGTCCCCCGCCTCCTCGGCAGCGTCCGAGGCGCCGACGAGGCCGGTGCTGTCGGTACGCGACCTGCGGGTGGAGTACCACACCGACACCGGCGTGGTGCGGGCCGTGAACGGCATCTCCTTCGACCTGATGCCCGGTGAGCGGATGGGCCTGGTCGGGGAGTCCGGCTCGGGCAAGTCCACCGTCGCCCTGGCGCTGATGCGGATGATCCGCCGGCCGGGGCGGATCGCCGGGGGTCAACTGCTCCTTGACGGCACCGACCTGGTGCCGTTGCCGGAGCGGGCGATGCGTGCCCGCCGGGCGCGGGAGATCGCGATGATTCCCCAGGGTGCGATGAACTCCCTCAACCCGGTGGCCCGGATCGAGGACCAGATCATCGACACGCTGGAGGACCACGCGGACGGGCGTACGTCCAGGAAGGTCCTGCTGGACCGGGCCCGGGAGGCCCTCGAGTCGGTCGGGCTGCGCCGCGAGGTCGGCCGGATGTATCCGCACGAGTTGTCCGGTGGAATGAAGCAGCGCGCCTGCATCGCCATCGCCATCGCCATGCGGCCCAAGGTGGTGATCGCCGACGAGCCCACGTCCGCGCTGGACGTCGTCGTGCAGCGTCAGGTGATGGACACCATCGTGCGGCTGCAGCAGGAGCTGCACGTCGCGGTGATCCTGATCGGGCACGACATGGGGCTGATGGCGCAGTCGGTGGACCGGCTGGCGGTGATGTACGCCGGCAAGTTCGCCGAGCTCTCCCCCATCCGGGACATCTTCGCCGAGCCGCTGCACCCGTACACCAACCTGCTGATCGAGAGCCTGCCCAAGCTGGAGGACCGCGGCACGTTCCACGGCATCCCCGGGCTGCCACCCTCACTGAAGTCGCTGCCGCCCGGCTGTCTGTTCCATCCGCGGTGCCCACGGGTGATGGACGTGTGCCGCACCACCGTGCCGGCCTACCGCGAGCACCGGCCCAACCAGTTCGCCGCCTGTCACCTGCACGAGGAGCACCATGGCGAAGCCGACCACTGACCAGGGGGTCGCCACCGCGGCCGGGAGCGCACGGACGCACGCGCCGCTGATCGAGCTGCGCAACGTCACCAAGGTGTACGGCGGCCGGGTGCTGTCCCGCAACGCCACCGTCGCCCTGGACGACGTCTCCCTCACCGTCGCCGGTGACACCCCGCAGATCATCTCGGTGGTGGGCGAGAGCGGCAGCGGCAAGACGACGTTGGCGTCACTGCTGATGGGCTTCATCTCGCCCACGTCGGGCACGATCCACTACCAGGGCAGCGATGTCGCGAGCCTCGGCGGTGCCCGGATGCGGGAGTTCCGGCGCGACGTCCAGGCGGTGTTCCAGGACCCGTTCTCGGTCTTCAACCCGTTCTACAAGGTCGACCACGTGCTGACGGTGCCGATCGCGAAGTTCCGGTTGGCGAAGTCGCGGGCGGACCGGCACGACCTGATGGTCTCGGCGCTGGAGACGGTGGGGTTGCGCGCCGACGAGACCCTCGGCCGGTATCCGCACCAGCTGTCCGGTGGCCAGCGCCAGCGGGTCACGGTGGCCCGGGCACTGATGATGCGGCCCAAGCTGATCGTGGCCGACGAGCCGGTCTCGATGGTGGACGCCTCACTGCGGGCGACGATCCTGGAGAGCCTGCGTACTGTCAACCAGACGTTGAAAGTGCCGATCCTCTACATCACCCACGACCTCGGCACCGCCTACCACGTGAGCGACCACATCCTGGTGATGTACCGCGGGACCATCGTCGAGGCCGGCGACGTCGAGTCGGTGATCGGGGCGCCCAAGCATCCGTACACCCAACTGCTCATCGACTCGATTCCGTGGCCGGACCCGCTGCGGCCGTGGGGGCAGCAACGCGCCCGGAGCAGCGAGAACGTCACCGTGCCCGAGGACCACCAGGGCTGCCGGTTCGCCGACCGCTGCCCGGCGGTGATGGCGAAGTGTGTGGAGAACGCGCCGCCGCCCTACCTCACCGGTCCCGACCACGCCGCGACCTGCTTCCTGCACGCCGAGCAGCCCGCCCTGCCCAAGGAGAGGCTGAGCGAGCTGCTCACCGTGTCGGCGCCGAAGTCCTAGCCACAGAGCCGGCTAGGGCTTCTTGGGGCCCTTGTAGGCGCAGGCGTCGTCGAGGTCGACCGCGGCCTGCGGCGTGGCGCTGTCCTTCTCGCTCTCGCGGATGGCCTGCTTCACCCGGTTGTGGATGAAGTCGTAGTCGGGGTGACCGGACTTGATCAGCTGGTTGGTGAACGCGACGTTGCTGACGTCGGCCTTCTTCACCTTCAGGGACAGGTCGACGACCGCCGGCAGGAGGTTCTGCGGGATGTCGGTCAGCACGATGTCCTTCGCCGTCCGGGCCAGCGCTTCGTACCTCGTCAGCAGCTTCACCGGGTCGGCCTGGTCGACGATCGCCTTGACGGTGCAGCGCTGCCGCAGCATCCGTGCGTAGTCGTCGGCGCCGTACCGCGCGCGGGAGAACCACAGGGCGTGGAACCCGTCGAGGTGCTGGTTGGGTCCGGGCTGGATCCAGCCACCGGGCTTGAGACCGGCCGACGACTCGCCACCCATCGGGATCTTGGTGTTGATGTTGACGGTGATGCCGCCCAGCGCGTCGACCAGCTCCCGGAAGCCCTCGAGGTTGACGAGGACGTAGTAGTCGATGTTCAGACCGGTGGCGCCGCCGGCGGCGAGCTTGACCGCGTCCGCGCCCGGGTTGTCACTCTTCAGCAGGCCGGGATGCTGCTCGGGAACGTTCCGGTAGACCGCGGTGAGCATCCATTCCAGCTCGCTGCCCTTGCCGTCGAAGATGCCGTTCGGGTAGGCCTTGGCGAGCACCGACCCCTTGGGGAACGGGATCTTCTCCAGGTTGCGCGGGAGGCTGAAGAGCACGGTGTTGCCGGTGTGGGTGTCGATGCTGGCGATGATGACCGTGTCGGTGCGTACGCCCACCCGGTCCGGTCCGCCGTCGCCGCCGAGCAGCGCGATGTTCAGCCTCGGCTTGCCGGCCCAGGGATCCTTCACCGACACGTGTTTGGGCGCGGTGGCGCTGCGGCTGTGCGGGCTGGCGAAGACGTTCTGTACGACGTCCTTCTGCACCAGTGCGTAACGTCCGCCGACGCCGAGCGGCACCACGGTCACCAGCGCGAGCAGCGCGACCAGGCCGTATCCCATGACCCGCTGGAACGTCGCGACGCCGCGCGGCAGCAGGGAGCGGTAGGTCGCGACGATGACGCACACCCAGGCCAGCGCCACAGCGGGCAGCACCACGCCGATGACGACCAGCGCACCGGGCTGAACGGCCCAGTGCAGCACGGTGTCGCGGTGCAGCAGCAACAGATAGCCGAGGAAACCGGCGACGAGCGCGGCCAGCACCACGATCGCCCAGCCGATCTTCCGCCGGCCCGCTATCACCAGGCCACTGCCGGGAATGATCGTTCCGAGCACGGTGAATCCCAGTGCCCGGCCATATCCACGCTGGCGGCGGCGAGTTTTGTCGTACTGCTCGTAGTGGTACGACAAAGGCCCCTTGCCCTGCTGTTCGTCCTCGCGCATATCCGGAACCTCTCCCGCGTGCCACTAGGTCCAAACCCGTTGGGCAGGACTCGTGGAAAGCCCGGAGAACCCTTTTACTTTCCTTGCCCGAATGACACATGCACGCCAATCGTGGGCCCGAATTCGGCGCCGACACAATAGCCGGGTGTGACAATTCAGGTACGTTCCGCGACTGTCGTTACGGCCCGCGTCAGCGCGGGCCGGGCGTCCACTCGTCCAGGCCGAACACCGTGCACAGCCGGCGCTGCAGGGGATCGAGGTCGACCAGCACCCGGCGTGCGCGTGGCCGCCCGCCGGTCGACGGGTAGGAGACGACGGTCTCCTCGATGCCGGCCAGCCGCGTGAAGAGGTCGCGGACCGACAGGTCGACTCCCGCGTGCTGTGCGCGCCGCCGCATCACGTGCGCGACCGTGGTGGCGAGCAGGCACACCAGCGAGTGCACCGCCACGCGTTCGTCGGTCCACCGCCACCGGGGCGACGGTGCGGACGTCACCGGGGCGACGAACTGGCGCAGGGTCGCCTCGAGGCGGTAGCGCGCGCGATAGGCGGTGAGTACGTCGGCGACCGGCCAGTCGTCGTGGTCGGTGACCAGCACCTGCTTGCCGAACACCTCGTGCCGCAGCCGGGCGAGCGCCGCCTCGTCCACCCTCCAGCGCAGACGCGGCCCGTCCTCGCCGCCGCTCAGGCTGGTGGAGAGCACGCGCTCGACCCAGCGGAAGCGGGTGATGCGGGCGACCTCCGCGGCCACCTGCTCCCGTGACCGGTGCAGCGTACGGCGTTCCAGAGACCCGGCGAGGTCGGCCAGCCGCCGGGTGGCGCTGCTCAGGTCCCGGGCGAGGGCCTGCGTCTGCGCCGCACGCAGCGCGGTGGAGTGCACCAGGATGACCCTCCGGTCGACTCCCGCGACCCGGACGCGGGTGTCCAGTGCGGTGACGCCCGGAAACCGCTCCCGGTCGACCGCCCGCCGTCCCGTCGCCGGCCGCGCGGCCAGCTCGGGATGGTCGGTCAGCGGCAGCGAGGCGACGAAGTGCCTGACGGTACGCGCGGCGAAGTCGACCTCGGCGGACTGGCCCGCGTCCACCACGACCGTCACCGGCGCCCGGCCACCGAGCCCGGCGTACCGGGCGGCGAGCCGCTCACTGAGCACCGTGAACGCGGTGGTCGACGGGTCGCCGTGCCGGTAGAGCTCGGCGGTCAGCGGGACCGCGCCGTCCAGGGTGACCGCCGCCGCCAGGCCGGCCAGCCACGGTTCGGCCGCCGAGTCATCGACGCCGGCGTCGGCATCGGCGGGACCGGCGTACGTCGTGAAGTGGGGTACGTCGAGCACGAGCACCGGCCCGGCCGGCTCGAGGTGTTCGGCCGGCCCGGCGGCGGGCTCGGTGAGTTCGGTCCGCAGCCGGTCGAGCACGCCTGCCTCGAGCAGCCGTCGCCGGTCCGGTCCGAGCCTGCGCATCGCCCGCCAGAACGCCCGGTGGTCCAGCGCGCCCGGGTCGATCCGCGGCCTGACGAACCGCTGCCCCGCCGTGGTCGACCACCACTCGCCGAGGTCGACGTCGCCCGGCTCGGACTCCGGGGCGACCGTCTGCCGGGCCACCGCCAGTGCGAGGTAGGTGCCGACGGAGACCCGGCCCCGGCCGGGCCCGACGAGCCCGTCCACCAGGTCCGCCACGGCGAGGTCGGTGAGCACCCGCCAGACCGCCGCGACGTCGCCGAAGGCGAGATGCCGGGTGTGCTCAGGTGTGGGCGCCGGGCCGCGCCCGCCCGCCAGCGCCGCGGCGATGTCCTCGGCGCTGCCGAGGTAACGCTGGGCCACCACCCGAGGCGCTCCCCCGACCCGGGCGGACTCCGCGAGGTAGTAGAAGGTCCGGCCGTTCACCGTCTTGCCGATCACCGACGCCATACTTTAGGTAATACCGTCTCAGGGAAGATCTCGCCACCCGTCCATTCCGCTGTGACCAGCGCGGACGGCATTTCCGCGGGTGTCAACGACGCCTTGCCGGGGCCGCCCGGCGGCTGTGTGGTGGCGAGTCCCCGGCGCGGCGGCCTAGCGTTCGGGCGTGGATTCCCAGCGCACGCCGAAGCCGTCCGCCACCTCCGCCACCACGGCCGTGACGGTCGCACCGCCGACCGCGAGCATGCCGGCGGAGCCCGCACCGCCGGCGTCGGCGATGCGGCGTGCCCTGGCCCGGGCCGGTGCCGGCAAGACGCTGAACGTCGACGAGGCGGCCGTTCTGCTGCACGCCCGCGACACCGACCTCGACACGCTCACCGGGCACGCCTCCCGGGTGCGCGACGCCGGTCTGGTCGCCGCCGGCCGCCCGGGCGTGATCACCTACAGCCGGAAGGTGTTCATCCCGCTGACCCGGCTGTGCCGGGACCGCTGCGGCTACTGCACGTTCGTCACCGTGCCCGGCCGGCTGCCCGCGCCCTACCTCAGTCCCGACGAGGTGCTCGACATCGCCCGCCAGGGCGCGGCGATGGGCTGCAAGGAAGCGCTGTTCACCCTCGGCGACCGGCCGGAGGACCGTTGGGACGCAGCGCAGGAGTGGCTGGACGAGGCGGGCTACGACGACACGCTCTCCTACGTACGCGCGATGGCGATCCGCGTCCTGGAGGAGACCGGACTGCTGCCCCACCTCAACCCCGGCGTGCTGTCCTGGCGTGACCTGCAGCGGCTGAAGCCGGTGGCGCCGTCGATGGGGATGATGCTGGAGACCACGGCGCGCCGGTTGTTCACCGAACGCGGCGGGCCCCACTTCGGCTCACCGGACAAGGACCCCGACATCCGGCTGCGGGTGCTGGAGGACGCCGGCCGCAGTGCCGTGCCGTTCACCACCGGACTGCTCATCGGGATCGGTGAGACGCACCACGAGCGCGCCGAGGCACTGTTCGAGATCCGCCGGATCGCCCGCACCTACGGCGGCATCCAGGAAGTCATCGTCCAGAACTTCCGCGCCAAGCCGGACACGAAGATGCGGTCCGCACCCGACGCGGACCTGCGCGACCTGGCGGCGACCATCGCGGTCGCCCGCCTCGTGCTGGGGCCGAGCGTGCGGATCCAGGCGCCGCCGAACCTCATCGACGACGAGTACGCGCTGATGCTCGCGGCCGGGATCGACGACTGGGGTGGCGTCTCGCCGCTCACTCCCGACCATGTCAACCCCGAACGCGCCTGGCCGCAGGTGGCCGACCTGGCCCGTCGGACGGCGTCGGGCGGCTTCGAACTGCGGGAGCGGCTGACGATCTACCCCGAGTACGTCCGCGCCGGCGAGCCCTGGCTCGACCCACGCCTGCGCCGGCACGTGCAGGCGCTCGTCGACCCGGCCACCGGCCTCGCGAACGAGGACGCGATCCCGGCCGGCCTGCCCTGGCAGGAACCCGACGGCGGCTGGCCGGCCGACGCCGGCACCGGCCGTACGGACCTGCACGTCACCGTGGACACCGAGGGCCGCACCGACGACCGGCGTACCGACTTCGACTCGGTCTACGGCGACTGGGACGAGCTCGCCGGACAGGTTTCCAAGGCACCGCAGCGCTTCGACGCCGACGTCAAGGCCGCCTTGCGCCGGGCCGAACACGACCCGGCCGGGCTGAGCGACGACGACGCGCTGGCACTGCTGCACGCGGACGGCGCCGAACTCGAGGCACTCACGAAGCTGGCCGACGACCTGCGCCGGGAGGCGGCCGGCGACGACATCACGTTCGTGGTGACGCGCAACATCAACTTCACCAACGTCTGTTACACCGGTTGCCGGTTCTGCGCGTTCGCCCAGCGGCGCACCGACGCCGACGCCTACACGTTGTCCCTGGAACAGGTGGGCGACCGGGTGGACGAGGCGTGGGAGGCCGGTGCGACCGAGATCTGCATGCAGGGCGGGATCCACCCCGACCTGCCGGGCACGGCGTACTTCGACCTGGCGGCCGAGGTCAAGCGCCGCCGGCCGGACATACACCTGCACGCGTTCAGCCCGATGGAGGTCATCAACGGCGTCTCGCGGACGAACCTGCCCATTCGTGAGTGGCTGCAACGGGCACGCGAGGCCGGTGTGGACTCGTTGCCGGGAACGGCCGCGGAGATCCTCGACGACGATGTCCGCTGGACGCTGACCAAGGGAAAGCTGCCCACGGCGAGTTGGACGGAGGTGGTGAGCACCGCGCACGACCTCGGCATCCCCACCACCTCGACGATGATGTACGGCCACGTGGACACTCCCGCGCACTGGGTCGGCCACATCAAGCTGATCGCTTCCCTGCAGCGCCGGAGCCTGGAGGCCAACGGGCGGCCGGGATTCACCGAGTTCGTGCTGCTGCCGTTCGTGCACACCAGCGCGCCGATCTACCTCGCGGGTCTGGCCCGCCCGGGACCGACGCCGCGGGAGAACCGCGCCGTGCACGCGCTGTCCCGGTTGCTGCTGCACGGGCTGGTGGACAACATCCAGTGCTCCTGGGTGAAGCTCGGGCCCGAGCTGTGCCGTTCGGTGCTCGACGGCGGTGTCAACGACCTCGGCGGAACGCTGATGGAGGAGACGATCAGCCGGATGGCGGGCGCCGACAACGGGTCGTACAAGACCATCAGCGACCTGCGCGCACTGGCGGCGCCGACCGGTCGGCCGCTGAAGCAGCGCACCACCGGGTACGGCGTGCCCGACCCGGAGCGGGTGGCCGCCGCCGAGGCCAGCGACGGGGTGTGCGCCGCCGTCCGCCGGCCCCTGCCGCTGCTGACATGACCGCCCAGCGGATGCCCGCGGCCGGCTCGCCCGCGGCCGGTCCGGTGGAGCGGGCGGCGTCGACCCGGCTGCCCACGGAGTACGGCGACTTCACCGCGTACGGCTACCGCACCGCCCGCGGTGTCGACCACCTCGCGTTGGTACGCGGCGACGTGGCCGACGGCACCGAGACGCTGGTCCGGTTGCACTCGGAGTGCCTGACCGGCGACGTGCTCGGCTCGTTGCGCTGCGACTGCGGACCGCAACTCCGCCTCGCGCTGGCCGCGATCGCCGCGGCCGACCGGGGCGTGATCGTCTATCTGCGCGGCCACGAGGGGCGCGGGATAGGCCTCGCGGCCAAGCTCGCGGCGTACGCACTGCAGGACGACGGGCACGACACGGTCGACGCCAACCTCGCGCTGGGGCTGCCCGCGGACGCCCGCGACTACGCCGACGCCGCGGCGATCCTCGCCGACCTCGGCGTCGTCGATGTCAGGTTGCTGTCCAACAATCCGGCCAAGGCAGCAGGCCTTTGCGAGGGTGGCATCCGCGTCGTCGGACGCGAACCGCTGGTGGTCGCGGCCAATCCGGAGAACGCCGGGTATCTCGCCACCAAGCGGGACAGGTTCGGGCACATCCTGCCGACCGGTTGATCGTCACCCGTCCCGGGCGCGCGGTGTCAATCCCGGCTTGCGCCGTCGGCCGAGGGGCCAGATCGGGCCGACCGCGCTGCGTTCTTACGTACCTGCCTAGGTATGGCTACCGATGCACGACGAGGGTCCTGGTGCGAGCGTGGGAAAGGTCCCACCAGATCGATGACCAAAGTCCCACGCTTCCCAGGCCCCAAGGTCCACAGCACATGCCTCCGAAGATCAACGCCACGCAGGACTCCCTCCGGCAGCGGTTCGCGCCCACGGCGGCCGCGGCGGCCGCGACGGCTGTCGCCGAGCCGCCCCTGCGACCCGCCCCGGACGTCTCCGTTCGTGGCCTGGGGTCGGAGTGGTGGCGGCGGGCGGTTGTGTACCAGGTGTATGTGCGGAGCTTTTGTGATGGTGACGGTGATGGTGTGGGGGATCTGGCGGGTGTGGTGGCGAAGTTGCCGTATCTGGCGGGTCTGGGTGTGGACGGGTTGTGGCT
>NZ_JBEXMJ010000019.1 GCF_040610475.1 Actinopolymorpha sp. NPDC004070
ACCGCCTACTCCAAGCCAACGCTCAAGCTGCAAGAACGACCGAACAGGCCGCTTGACAATCATAGAAGCATCCACATCAACCCCTGGGACCACGGGGGCCCAACGGATCTCGCGAACGGCGTACTCCTGTGCCGCTACCACCACGTCACCGTCCACCACAAAGGATGGCAAGTCCGCATGGGCACCCACGGCCACCCCGAATACGTCCCCCCGGAGTGGGTGGATCGACAGCAGCGGATCCTCAGGCCCTGAACGCTAGGTCGTGTTTCGAAGACCTAGGACTCGCGCTGGCGGGCTCGGCGGGCCGGACGGGGAGCCTCCACGGGTTCGGCGAGGTGGCCGGTGGTCAGCCGCTCGAGGGCCCGCAGGAAGACCTTGCGTTCGTCGGCGGGAAGTGCTGCGAGCGCCTCCTGGTGTACCCGGTCGACCACCCGCTGGCTGCGCCGGGCCAGCCGGGCACCCTCCTTGGTGACGGCCACGATCCGCGCCCGGCGGTCCGTGCTGGACGGCCGGCGCTCAGCCAGCCCGGCCTGCTCCAGCGCGTCCACCGTCACCACCATCGTGGTCTTGTCCATGTCGCCGAGCTCGGCGAGCTGGATCTGGGTGCGCTCCTCCACCAGGGCGTGCACCAGCACGCAGTGCATGCGGGCGGTGAGCCCGATCTCGCCCAGTGCCGCCGCCATCCGCGACCGCAGGACGTGGCTGGTGTGATCCAGCAGGAACGAAAGATCCGGTTCGGCGCGGGCGGGAGCCATGGCGGTCATGCCGTCCAGGCTACAACTCGATCCGTGGCGGATTATCCGAGAGCGTCGTTTCGTGGGAACGTCACGGAGTGGCGAGTACGCGGGACCGGTCCGCGGCGATCCGTACCGCCAGCCCGGCGAGCACCGTGCCCATGAGGTACCGCTGCACCCGCAGCCATGTCGGCCGCCTGCCGAGGAACGCGGCCAGCGACCCCGCGCCGAGCACGATCAGCGCGTTCACCGTCAGCGCCACCGTGATCTGCGTCAGTCCGAGCGCCAGGCTCTGCCCGGCCACGTGACCACGCCCCGGGTCGACGAACTGCGGCAGCAGCGAGACATACAGGATGGCGATCTTGGGGTTCAGCAGGTTGGTGACGAAACCCATCGCGAACAACCGGCGCGGTGGGTCGACCGGCAGCGCCTTCGGCGCGAACGCCGACTCACCGCCCGGCCGTACCGCCTTCCACGCCAGCCACAGCAGGTACGCCGCTCCGCCCAGCTTCAGCGCCGTGTAGAGCGTGGGCACCAGCGAGAAGACCGTCGCCAGTCCCGCCGTGGCCGCGAGGAGGTAGACCAGGAAGCCGGCGGCCACTCCGGTCAGCGACACCAGGCCCGCGCGGCGCCCCTGCGTCACCGAACGCGAGACGAGATAGATCATGTTCGGCCCGGGAGTGAGGACGAGGCCGAGAGCCACGGCGGCGATCCCGAGCAGGGCGTGCGGGCTGGTCGTCATGCCTTGGCAAGTTCGCCCGGCCGCGTGGTTATTCCCCGATGATCCGCCGCGGCCGGATTTCTGTCCGACCGCGGCGGGAAGCCGCCCGGCCCTACGGTCAGCCGGAGGGGCGGTCCTCGACCAGTCGCCACACCGTTGTCTGCTTGGCCTCCGCGTCCTCCAGGGTCACCGGCACCGGCATCCGGTAGGACGCGACCGCGACGAACCCGTCCGGCGGCAGATACGTACGCCCCGGGTCACCGACCAGGACACGTGCGCCGCCTGCCCGCGCCCGGCGCAGGAACGGCAGCATCCGGGCGGCGGTGGTGCGTTCGTAGAAGATGTCGCCGGCCAGCACGACGTCGGCGTCGACCGCCGCCTCGGCCAGGAGGTCGCCGAGGTGCCCGGTGAGGTGCACGGCGTTCGCGGCGGCGTTGCGGTGGATCGCCGCGAGGGACAGCGCATCCAGGTCGTTGGCGGTGACGGCGGCGGCCCCGGCCCGCGCGGCGGCGATCGCGACCAGCCCAGACCCCGAGGCCAGGTCGAGGACCCGCGCGCCGGCCACCTCCTCGGGATGGTCGAGGAGGTACCTCGCCAGTGCCTGCCCGCCGGCCCAGGCGAACGCCCAGAACGGCGGCGGTGAGTCGGTGAGGCCGAAGGAGCTCTCGGTCTCCTGCCACAGCCCGATCGCGTCGTCGGCAAGGTGCAGGCTGATCTCGGGTACGCCGGGCACCGGCCGCAGCCGGGTGTGCATCCGGACGAAGCGCAGGAACTCGTCGGATTCGGCGTCCATGGCGGGTTTCTGGCCGGCGCTCGCGTCGGGGGTGGCGTCGGGATTCACAGCTGGGCAGCCGTTCGGGCCAGCCAGTCCTCGAAGCGCAGCCACTCCGCCCGCGACGTCGGGGTCGAGGGCTCGGGCGCGTCGAGCAGTCCGTCGCAGGCGTCCAGCAGGTCCCAGTACGGATGGTGCGCGTCCGCCACGCCGATCCCGCGGTAGAGCGCCAGGAACTGCTCGGCCACCTCGCCGCCGTAGCGTCCGGCCAGGTTGAGCCGCATCCGGGCCAGGTCGATCCCGCGCGGGCCGAGGCAGCCGGTGGTCCAGTCGACCACCCCGACGAGTCGGTCGCCGTCCCACAGCGTCTGGCCGGGATGGTAGTCGCGGTGGATGAAGCCCGGCGTCGTGGGCGGCGGCCCGGCGGCCACCACGTCGAAGACCCGGTTCCACAGCCGGGGTGCCGCCGACCAGACCGGCGGGCGGCGATGGCCGTCGCGGTGGCGGTCGTAGTAGGGCCGGTACGGCGGCAGGGCCCGCACGACCGGGAGGTCCACGGCGTGGACGGCCGCGAGCGTCTCCGCCAGTTGTGCCAGCACGGCCCGGTCGGCGCGAACCGGCGGGCTGCCGGGCACGCGGGTGGTGAGCAGCGTGGGCATGTCGCACACCGTCGGCGTGGTGTCTGCGGCCACGAGCCGGGGCGCGGGTACGTCGGTGCTGCCCAGCAGGCCGAGCACGGTGGCCTCGTTGGTGGGGGCGTACCACGGGTCGGTACGCAGCCGGTCGGTCCGGTGGAAGCGGCGCAGGGCCAGGCGGTGCAGGACGCCGGTGGCGCTGAGCACGTCGACCGCGTGCAGGGTGGTGGAGTCGACGCCCATCAGCCGCAAGGAGGCCACGAGACCGCCCGGGCCGGTGACCTCGCGTACCCACCGAAGCGTTTCGCCGGACGGTGGGGGTGCGCCGTCCGGCCGCTGATCGACACTCATCGCCTTCTGAACGTTACCGCCGGGCTTCCGGCGCCAGGCTCGGCCTCGGGATCGGGCCCCTGCGGTGCCGGTCGGTCTCCGTCCGGCTCCGTTCGGCCACTCGCCCGGCCACGGCGGCGGCAGACTGGGGACAGTCCCGGCGCGGGCGTTGAGTACGCCGCGGACGGTGCCCTACACTTCCGGTCCTGACTGAAACCGCAGGAGCTGACAGGAGCGACATGGACTCGCCTCGCCCGGCAACGACGCCGGTGCCGAGCCCGGCGCAGACGCCGGCGCCAACGCCCGCGCGCAGGCGTGTCGGCCTCGTCGGTCTGGGCAGTATCGGCGTCACCCACGCGCGCGTCCTCGCCGAGTTCCGGTCGGAGGTCGAGCTCGTCGCGGTGAGCGGGGGAGCGGGCACCGACCTGGCCGAACTCGGCTGGCCGCAGACCACCAGGGCCGACCCCGAGGAGATCCTCGTCCGCGGCGACCTCAACCTGGTGGTGCTGTGCGGGCCGACTCCGACCCACGCGCCGCAGACGCTGGCGGCTCTGCGCGCCGGCCGCAACGTCGTGGTGGAGAAGCCGCTCGCGCTGGACGTGGCCGCCGCACAGGAGATCGCGTGGGAGGCGGCCCAGTCCGGCCTGCTGGTGTCGGTGATGGCCCAGCGCAGGCTGGAGCCGCAGCACCTGGACATCAAGCGCCGGCTGGACGCGGGCGAGCTCGGCCGGCCGATCCTCGGTGAGACGTTCGTCCACTGGCACCGCGACGACGCGTACTATGCGCGCGCCTCGTGGCGGAGCCGGCAGGACAGCGGCGGCGGTTCGGTGATGAACCAGTCCGTGCACAACATCGACCTGCTCCGGTGGTTCCTCGGCGCTCCGGTCGAGGTGACCGCCCAGTCGGCGACGCTGGGCCACGACCCGGCGGTGATGTCGGCCGAGGACACCACGGTTGCCACGCTGCGGTTCGTCTCGGGCGCGCTCGGCGTGGTGGTGTCGTCCACCGCCATCCGCCCGGGGGACCCGGCCCGCCTCGCTCTCTGCACGAGTAGGGGAACGATCGAGCTCACCCACGACGAGGTCACCCGCTGGGACCTGCCCGGCGTACCACCTCCACAGACTCCACAGAGCCCGGCGAACGGCACCGGACCGGCCGGCGGGGCACAGAACCCCGCCGCGATCGGCCTGGCCGGTCACCGTGCGCAGTGGCGCGACGTCCTGGACGCGTTGCGGGACGACCGGCCCCCGGCGGTCGACGTCACCGACGGCGTGAAGACCGTACGGCTGTTGTGCGCGATCTACTCCGCGGCCGCGACCGGACGGGCGGTCCAGCTGCACCCCGAGCCGTGACACCCGTGACATCCGTGACACCCGGGACGGCTGCGCCTATTCGGCTCGGACCGGATAGCCTCGGCCGCGGGGCCACCAGCCGGTGGCCGGAGCACGCGGACGCGGCGAGGTATGAGTGAGCGGGTACGACATCCTCCTGACCGGCGGCACCGTCGTGGACGGCACCGACCCGGGTAGCCCCGGTCCGAACGGCTCTGCCGGTGACGGCGGCACCGGAGTGGGTCCGCGGCGCGCGGACGTCGGCATCAGGGACGGCCGGATCGTCGCGGTCGGGGACCTGGGCGCGGACGTTTCCGCCCGGACGGTGCTGGACGTGACCGGGCGATACGTACTCCCCGGCTTCGTCGACTCCCACGTGCACGCGGACGCGGTCCTCACCCGCCCCGACGTCCAGGAAGCCATGCTCCGCCAGGGCGTCACCTCGGTCGTGCTCGGCCAGGACGGCCTGTCGTTCGCGCCCGGCTCGGCGGAGACGGTGGCCTACGTCGCCCGCTACTTCGCCGCGGTGGACGGTACGCCGCCGCCGGAGCTCGCGGCCGGCTGCACCGTCGCGCAGCTGCTGGACTTCTACGACCGCAGGACACCGGTCAACGTCTCCTACCTCGTTCCCCTCGGCACCGTCCGGCACGAGGTGCTCGGCCCCGACGACCATCCCGCCGGCGACCGGCTGCCCGAACTCGTGCGCCTGGTCGAGCAGGGACTGGACGAGGGAGCGGTCGGGGTGTCGACCGGGCTGGAGTACGTCCCCGGCGTGTTCGCCGACTTCGACGAGCTAGCCACGCTGTGCCGGGTGGCGGCCGCGGTGGGAGTGCCGTACGTCAGCCACCTGCGCAGCTACGACGGCGGGCACGCGCCCGGCATGGTCGAGGCCCGCGACCTCGGCCGGACGACCGGCGTACCGATCCACGTCTCGCACCTGCGCGGGCGGGCCGAACCCCTCCTCGCCCACCTCGCCGACTGTGCCGCGGACGGCGTGGACGCGACGTTCGACGTCTACCCGCACATCTACGGCAACACCATCCTGGCGATGAAGGCGCTGCCGCCGCAGGTGCAGGCGGGCGGGGTGGAGGCGACGCTGCGCCGGCTCGCCGACCCGGCCGTGCGCGCCGAGCTGCGGGCGAACTGGTTCCCCCGGGTCAGCACCGACCTGGCGCCGGCGATCCTCGGCTACGTGGCGGGCAGGACGTTCCGGTGGGCGGAGGGCCGCACGCTTGCGCAGGCGTGTGCGGAGTCCGGCCTGGACCTGCCCGACCTGCTGTGCGACCTGTTGCTGGACAGCGACCTCGCGGTGGGCGCGATCATCCCGGCGCCCGGCGGCGACGAGTCCGACCTGCGTGCGATGCTGCGCGACGATCGCCACGTCGGCTGCTCCGACGCCATCTACCTCGGCGGGCACCCGCACCCGCGCGGCTGGGGAGCGTTCGCGCGTTTCCTCGGCCACCACACCCGGGAGCTCGGCGACTGGACGTGGCCGCAGGCGGCGTGGCACCTTGCGGGACACCCCGCCCGGCGGTTCCAGCTCACCGACCGGGGGCGGCTCGCCGAGGGTGCGGTCGCCGACGTCGTGGTGGTCGACCCCGAGCGGGTCGGCGACCGGGCGACGTACGACCACCCGAGGCAGCTGGCCGATGGGGTGGACGACGTACTCGTCGCCGGTGAGCTCGTGCTGACCGGCGGCGAACTCACCGGCGCGACCCCCGGGCGCGCCCTGCGACGAGGAGAAGCCGGCCGATGAAAGCGACCCCCGACGAAACCGCTCCCGGCGCGTCCGTCCCGGGCGGAATCGCCTACGACGCGAGGGTTCTCGACGCCACCCTGACCGCGCTGCGCGAGCAGCCGATCGGCCCCGCGGAGAAGGGATTCACCGCCCTCGCCCCGCTGACGCCGGCGGATCTGGTCGACCGCAAGGCGGGCTTGCGTACCGGCGAACTCACGTTCCCGTTGATGGTGCTGCGGGAGACGGCGCTGGCCGCGAACGTCGCCACCATGGCCGCCTGGTGCGCCGAGCGCGACGTGGTGCTCGCGCCGCACGGGAAGACGTCCATGTCGCCGGAGGTCACCGCGCGGCAGCTGCGAGCCGGCGCGTGGGGGATCACCGCGGCGACGATCGGGCAGGTGCGCGCCTACGCCGAGTGCGGGGTACGCCGGATCCTGCTGGCCAACCAGCTCGTCGACCCGGCCGGTATCGGCTGGCTGGCCGCGGCGACGACCGCCGACCCCGACCTCACCGTCTACGTGTGCGTCGACAGCATCGAGGGCGTCGCACAGCTGAACGAGGCGCTGCGCGCGAACGCCGCGAGCCGGCCGCTGCCGGTGCTCGTGGAGATCGGCGTACCCGGCCGCCGGACCGGCGCGCGCGGCCACGACGCCGCGATGGCGGTGGCCCGGGCCGCCGCCGCGGCGCCGATGCTGCGGGTCGCGGGCGCGACCGGCTACGAGGGCGTGCTCGGGCACGGACGTGACGACACCGCGCTCGCCGCCGCAGCGGCGTTCTGCCAGGAGGTGCGCACGCTCGGCATCGCGCTGCGCGAGGAGGGCCTGGTGGACGTGCCCGACGGCCGGCTGCTGCTGTCCGCCGGCGGGAGCACGTACTTCGACGTGGTGGCGCAGGAGCTCACCGGCGTGCCGTCGTCGACGGTGGTCGTCCGCAGTGGCGGCTACGTCACCCACGACGAGGAGCTGTACGGCCACGCCACCCCGCTGCCCACCGGTGGCCGGCCGCACGAGCTGCGGGCCGCACTGGAGGTGTGGGCGTACGTCCTGTCCCGGCCGGAGCCGAACCGGGCGCTGGTGGGTGCCGGCCGGCGGGACGTGCCGTTCGACGTCGCGCTTCCGTCGGTGCGGTCGGCCGTGGGGCCGGGCGGCCGGCGCCGGGACGTCGCGGGTGTGCGCGTCAGCGCCCTCAACGACCAGCACGCGTTCCTCGACCTGCCGGCGGAGGCCGACCTTGCCGTCGGCGACCTGGTGCGGTTCGGGATTTCCCACCCGTGCACGGCGTTCGACAAGTGGCGGCTGATCCCGGTCGTGGACGGGGCGGACCGGATCGTCGAGGTGGCGCACACGTTGTTCTGACGACGACCAGTGCGGCACGCCGCTGTCCGAACGCGAGGGCGGCTGGACCTGCCCGTGAGCGACCCGACGTCGCACGACTCGGCGTCAACTCCGGGTTGGCAGCGTCCGCATTGGACACCCGAGCGGTCACAGCGGCGTGCCCCCGGATGGCCGGGATGGCACGCCGCTGTGAGTTTCTCGAAGTCCTACGCCCGCTTGCGGGTGCGCTTTGCGGCGGGACGCTCGGCGGCCTCGGTGGACAGCCGGCTCACCTCCTGGCGCAGTGCCGCGTAGTCCACCCCGGCCTCGGCGAGCGCCTGGCCGGCCGGCGTGCGCGGGTCACTGGCAAGGGCCAGCAGCACGTGCTCGGTGCCGATCTCGCCGCCACCGAGCCGCAGTGCCTCGCGCACCGCGACGTCCAGCGCCCGTACCGACGCCCTGCCCAGCGGGGGGTTCTTCGTGACCCGGCGCGGGCCCTCCGCGGTCAGCCGCGCCCGCGCGGTGCGGCGAACGTCGGCCACGCGGACGCCCGAGGCCTTCACCGCGCTGACGGCGCCGCCACTTCGGTTGTCCAGCAACGTCAGCAGCAGGTGCAGGTCGTCGACGTAGCGGTGGTGGTGGGAGACCGCCAGGTCGCGGGCCGCCGTCAGGGTGGCGGTGGCCCGGGCGCTGTAGGGGAGAGCGGCGCGGCTGCCCGCCGCCTCCACGTCGACCCCCTCCGCCGGAACGAACCGCTGCTGCGCAGCCTGCCGGGTGACGCCGAGCGCCGCACCGATGTCGGTCCAGGACGCACCTTCGTGGCGCGCCTGGTCGACGAAGTGCGCGACCACGTGCTGTGCAAGGGCATCCAAGCGGGTGGCGGCCGCACGTGCGGCACCCACCCGCTCCAGCGGGGTGGCCTGGGTCTGTTCACCTTCGACCGCGGCGATGATCTGGTCGAGATCCAAGTCGTTGACAGCCATGGGGACAGACTGGTTGGATGATCGCCCTATGTCAAGCGGACGTTGACATAGTTGGCCGCAGGTAGCCTGCGCTGCGTTCAGCCGGCAGGAGTCACGAGGTCGACGTCGTCGGCGAGCACGTAGCCGATGCGGTGGCCGAACTGCACCTGGTAGTAGCGCAGTTCTCCACGGATCACCTGGTGGTCGGCCGGATCGAAGGTCACCGCGCGGTAGTACTCCGCCTCTGCCTGCATTCCCAGTACGTACTTCTGCCCGGCGGGCCAGGTGTAGCTCAACGGCACCAGCGGCTGCACGGGAACGTCCGGCGGATACGCGGTCGCCTCGGGGTAGGCCCGGCCGTAGATCTGCACCGAATCCCTGCCCTGCTTGGGCTTCACCAGCGTCGCCTTCGTCCAGACCGCGCGCGGAGCGTCGGCGGGGTTGAAGAACCACCCCTTCTGGCCGAGGTACCAGATCGCCGTCCAGTCACCGCGTACCTCGGCGACGGCGTACTGCTGGCCGGCGGAGACCCGGCTGCCGATGTCGGCGACGTTGGTCGTACTCACACCGTCAGGTGGGTTGCTGTCCACGTCCCGCAGCAGCGGTGCGCCCTGGTTGGGCTCGGTGTGCAGCAACACCGCGGACGACGGCCAGGCCCGGCAGCGGCGCGGTCGGCCCTCCGACGGCGGGCCGGGTTGGTCCTCGCAGTGGGTGAAGACGGGCCGGTTGGTCGCGGGGTCCGGCTTGATGGTCACCACTCCGCCGGCCGACGTGGAGTTCTGCGTGAACGGCGCGCCGAGCAGCTCGAAGTAGTGGTTCCAGTCCCAGTAGGGACCCGGGTCCCAGTGCATTCCGGCCACGTTGGCCGGGGTGATGCCGGGCACGTTGTCGTGGCCGAGGATGTGCTGGCGGTCCAGCGGGATGTCGTACTTCGCCGCCAGGTAACGCACCAGGGAGGCGGAGTTGCGGTACATCACCTCGGTGAACCAGTCGCCGCGCGCGGCGTAGCCCTCGTGCTCCAGGCCGATCGACTTGGCGTTGACATACCAGTTGCCCGCGTGCCAGGCGACGTCCTTGGTCAGTACGTGCTGGGCGATGTGGCCGTCGCTGTCGCGCAACGTGTAGTGCCAGCTGACGTAGGTCGGGTCCTGGACGAGGTTGATGGTGCCGGCGTAGCTGCCCTCGGTGCTGTGGATGACGATGTAGCGCACCTTCTGGCTGTTCGGCCGGTCGGCGAGGTCGTGGTTGCCGTAGTCGCCGTCGCCGAATTCCTCGTACGGCGCGGGAATCCACTCACAGCCGAGGTCTGCCGGGCACTCGGGCGCGGCCGCGGCCTTCGGAGCCCTCCGCAAGTCCAGCTTGCGCAGCCAGGTGCGGTCCGCGCGTACGGTGGTCGGCGCCAGGGTGACCCGGTGCCCGTCGTCGGTCGCCCGGCTCGCGCCCGTTCGAATCTGGGCATAGACGTCGTCGGCGAACGCACGGGCCGCGGACTGCTCGGTGGCGCCGGAGTAGGCCGCGACCGCGCCATACCAGTCACCGGGGTCGGTGGCGCCTGCTCCGCCCAACCGGCGTTGGTACTCCGCGAGCACCGCCGCACCGCCGCGGATGTTGGCGGCCGGGTCGGTGCGCAAGGTGGCCTTGCCCACGCCGGTCAGCCGGGCGGCGAGGTCGACGGTCCGGAACGCCGGACCACTGGGCGTCCTCGCCGCGCCCGGACGCGCCGGGTCGCCGCGGTCGCCCGGAGCCGGGGTGCCGCCCTGCGCGGTGGCGGCGGCCAGGTCGGTGAGGTGCATCGGGCCGTAGCCACCGGCCATGGAAGGCCTGCCCCGGTGGGCGTCCCAGCGCGTCTCGAGGTAGGACACACCCAGCAGCACCGGCAGCGGTACGGCGTACTCCCGCGCCGCCTCGGCGAACGCCGCCTGCCGTGAGTCCGAAATCCCTGCTGTGGTTGAGCTCTGGCCACTCTGCTGGGCCACACTCGGGGCCGCCGCCCGCGCTCCGACCGCGGGCACCCCGCTCATCGCGAGTGCCGCGGCGGCCACGGCGGCGGTGGCGACGCCCACTCGCAGGGAGGGCGTCCTCTTCGGACTGCGTTTCGGACTGCTCTTCGGGCTCCTCGGAAACTTCCCGCGCATCACTGACCTCCCCGTCAGCCACGCAGCACCGGCCCACGCCGCGCGATGTCCGGCTCAGCGTTATCCCACCGGGGCAGCCGCGTCAACGGATTGCGCACAACCGGACGGCCTCGCAGGTATTTTCCTGGACGCGCGCCTCGGCCGGGAACATGCCCTACCTTGGGCGGGATGAAGGCAACCACGGTGGTTCCGGGCGTCTACCGCATCAAGCACGGGTTCGTGAGCTCCTACGTCGTGGAGTCCGACGACGGTCTCGTCCTGGTCGACACCGGTGAGCCCAAGGACGACGAGGACATCGCCGAAGGCCTGCGGCTGCTGGGCCGGGAGGCGGCGCTGATCCGCCACATCCTGGTGACGCACCACCATCCCGACCACATGGGTGGCCTGGCGGCGATGGTGCGTCGTACCGGCGCGTCTGTGTACGCACATCCCGTCGACGCCGGTGTCGTACGTGGCGACACTCCGCGGCAGTGGCCGCAATGGCAAGGCGTGGTTGCCCGCGTGCTCGGCCCCCTCGTCGTGCGGATGAACGCCAGGGGCGGCGAACCCGAGCCCGCACAGGTCGACGTCGAGGTCGACGAGGGGCAGCGGCTGCCGTTCGCCGGCGGGATCCGGGTGATCCACACGCCCGGCCACACCCGCGGCCACCTGTCGTTCCTGCTCGAACGCGACGGCGGAACGCTGCTCGTCGGCGACGCCGCGGTCAACCTCGCCGGCATCCGGTCACCGGCCGGCCGGGCGGGGGAGATCGTCACCGAGGACATGCCCGCGGCGGCGCGGAGCTTCCGCCGGCTCGGGGAGTTCGACTTCGAGAAGGCCGTGTTCGGCCACGGCGAGCCGATCCTGTCCGGCGCCTCCGAGCGCTTCCGGCGCAGGGCCGGACGCGGACGTTCGTAGGCGGAGTCGTTCGTAGGGCGTTTCCAGGCCGAATTGGTCCGGAATCCGGCCTGCTGGATGGCCGGTCCGAGCGGCTCGTTCCGCCCTAACGTTCTGGCAGGCACGCGAAAGCGCCGCGCCAGGACGCCTCGCCAGAACGCGTCGACACAGCACCTCGACAGGAGTCTCATGGAACACCGGTATCTCGGCCGGACCGGCCTGCGGGTCAGCGAACTCTGCCTCGGCACGATGTCGTTCGGGCAGTCCACCGACGAGGCCACCAGCCACAAGATGCTGGACCGGTTCGTGGAGGCAGGCGGGACCTTCGTGGACACCGCCGACGTCTATGGCGCCGGCGCCAGCGAGGAGGTCGTCGGCCGTTGGCTGAGGTCGGCGAACCGCGACGACATCGTGCTCGCCACGAAGGTGTACGGGCAGATGGGACCGGGCCAGAACGACACCGGCGCCGGCCGCAAGCACATCATGGCGGCGGTGGAGGCCAGCCTGCGCCGGTTCGGCACCGACTACCTCGACCTGTACCAGGTGCACGTCTTCGACGACGGTACGCCGCTGGAGGAGACGCTCGGCACCCTCGACCGGCTGGTGCAGAGCGGCAAGGTCCGCTTCCTCGGAGCGAGCAACTACACCGGCTGGCAACTGCAGAAGTCGGTCGACCTCGCCCGGCACAACGGCTGGGAGCCGTTCGCCTGCCTGCAGCCGCTGTACAACCTGCTCGACCGCGACGCCGAACTCGAACTCGTCCCCGTCTGCGAACGCGAGGGCCTCGGCCTGATCGCCTGGAGTCCGCTGCGTGGCGGCTGGCTGTCCGGCCGGTACCGCCGCGGCGCGGACGGCGCGGCGGCCGGCTCACGCGTGGCCGAGGCGAGCGGGAACGACAACGGCGAGAGCTGGGAGCGGTACGCCAACGAGCGCACCTGGACCGTCCTGGACGCCCTGCACGACATCGGCGAATCGACCGGTCACTCGCCCGCGCAGGTCGCGCTGCGCTGGCTCGTGCAGCGGCCGGGGGTGACAGCGCCCATCATCGGCGCGCGGACGCTGGAGCAGTTCGAGGACAACCTCGGGGCCGCCGGCTGGTCGCTGGGTGCCGCGGAGATGGCCCGGCTGGACGAGGTGAGCGAGTTCGCCCGTCCCTATCCGTACGCCCTGCTGCGGTCTTTCGTACGCCGGCCCGTCTGAGCCGGACCCGGCCGCTCACCAGCCGCGGGCACGCCACTCCGGCAGGTGGGGCCGCTCGGCGCCGAGCGTGGTGTCGGCACCGTGGCCGGGGTAGACCCAGGTCTCGTCCGGCAGCCGGTCGAACAGTTTGTGCTCCACGTCGTCGATCAGCCGGGTGAAGTCCTTCTTCGACCCGTGGGTGTTGCCGACGCCGCCGGGGAACAGGCTGTCGCCGGTGAACAGGTGCGGACGCCCGCCCGGCTCGTGGTAACACAGCGCGACCGAGCCGGGCGTGTGCCCGGCCAGATGAGTGACGGTGAGGGCGCAGGAGCCGACGCGCACCTCGTCCCCGTCGTGCAGCGGCTCGGTGGTGGGCACCTTGATGCCGGGCGCGTCGTCGACGTGGGCGGCCGTTGCCGCGCCGGTCCGCTGCACGATCTCGGCCAGCGCCTGCCAGTGGTCGCCGTGACGGTGGGTGGTGATCACCCGGGCCAGCGGCGCCCCGCCGAGCAGGTCGATCAACGTCCCGGCGTCGGCGGCCGCGTCGATCAGGACCTGCTCCCCGGTCTCCCGGCAGCGCAGCAGGTAGGCGTTGTTGTCCATCCGGCCCACCGACACCTTGGTCAGGGTCAGCCCGGCGAGCTCGCGGACCGCGGGGGCGCCCCCAACCTTCACATTTCCGTCGTACGCCATGGCTCGGACGGTAGCGCACCATCGCGCGCCAACATGTGACCCGCCGCGTGCCTTCGCGTGGGTGGGCGTGCGATCCTTACGTGTTGTGACCGACCTTCCCGAGCTGCTCGCGCAGAAGCTGGCCCGTGCCTTCGCCGACGTGGCGGGATCGCCCGCCGACCCGGCGGTGCGACGTTCCGACCGTGCCGACTACCAGGCCGACGGCGCGCTCCGCCTGGCCAAGCAGCTGGGCCGCCCCCCGCGCGAGGTCGCGGCGCAGGTGCTGGAGCGGGCCGATCTCGGTGAGCTGGTCTCCGGCGCGGAGATCGCCGGACCCGGGTTCGTCAACCTCACCGTCGCCGACGCGGCGCTGTCCGGGCTGGTGGAGCAGATGGCCGCCGACACCGAGCGGCTGGGCGTGGCCACCGCGCCGGAGCCGGAGCGGGTGCTGGTCGACTACTCCGGCCCGAACGTCGCCAAGGAGATGCACGTCGGGCACCTGCGGTCGACGATCATCGGCGACGCGCTGTCCAGGCTGCTGAACCACCTCGGCCACGACGTCGTACGCCGGAACCACATCGGCGACTGGGGCACGCCGTTCGGCATGCTGATCGAGCACATGCTCGACCTCGGCGCCGGTGAGACGGCACAGGAGTTGTCCGTCGGGGACCTCGGCGAGTTCTACCGGGGGGCTCGGGCGAAGTTCGACGCCGACCCCGGCTTCGCCGACCGGGCCCGCCGCCGGGTGGTGGCGCTGCAGGGCGGAGACGCCGAGACACTCGCCCTGTGGCGGGTGCTGGTGGAGGAGTCCGAGCGCTACTTCGCCGCCGTCTACGACCGGCTGTCGGTGCTGCTCACGCCCGCCGACATCGCGGGGGAGTCCAGCTACAACGACCTGCTCGCCCCGGTGATCGACGAGCTCGTCCAGCTCGGGCTGGCCCGGGAGAGCGAGGGCGCCCTGTGCGTCTTCCCCGAGGGCTTCACCGGACGCGACGGCGGGCCGCTGCCGCTGATCCTGCGCAAGAGCGACGGCGGGTTCGGGTACGACACCACCGACCTGGCCGCCCTGCGCCACCGCGTCCACGACCTGAAGGCACGCCGGCTCGTCTACATCACCGACCTCGGGCAACGCCTGCACTTCGAGATGGTGTTCCAGGCAGGCCGGGAGGCCGGCTGGCTCGGCGCCGACGCGCGGGCGGAGTTCCAGGGCTTCGGCATCGTGCTCGGGCCGGACCGCAAGCGGCTGCGCACCCGGGCCGGCGACTCGGTCAAGCTGATCGACCTGATCGAGGAGGCGGTCCGCCGGGCCGCGGCCGTGGTGGGGGAGAAGGCGCCTCACCTGTCGGCGGAGGAGCAGGCGGAGGTCGCCCAGATCGTGGGCATCGGCGCGATGAAGTACGCCGACCTGTCCAACGACCGGGTGAAGGACTACGTCTTCGACTGGGACCGGATGCTGTCCTTCGACGGCAACACCGCGCCGTACCTCCAGTACGCCCACGCCCGGATCCACTCCGTGTTCCGGCGCGGCGAGATCGACCCGGCGAGCCTGGCCGGTGCCAAGGTGGTGCTCGCCGACCCGGCCGAGCACGCCCTGGCGTTGCGGCTCACGGAGTTCGAGGGTGTGCTGCACAAGGCGGTCGAGGAGGTGGAGCTGCACCGGATCGCGGGGTACCTCTTCGAGCTGGCGACGGCGTTCACGACGTTCTACGAGCGCTGCCCGGTGCTGCGCGCGGAGGACGAGCAGACCAGGACCAGCCGCCTCGTGCTGTGCGACGTGACCGCCCGGGTGCTGGCAACCGGGCTGTCGCTGCTGGGGATTGCCGCGCCGACCCGCATGTAGGACGCTGCCCTCGAGGCAGGCGTGGAAGGATGACCGCATGAGTGAGTCCGCGAGCGCGACGCAGGGGCTGCGCGCGGCCATCGACCGCAGTGGCTACTACCCGGACGTCGTCGCCGACGCGTTGGAGACGTGCCTGGCCGGTGAACGGGTCGTCTCCTACTTCGTCCACCACGAGCCGACGTTCTACTCCGAGGAGGTCCGCCGGCACATCACGGTGCTCGTCCTCACCCCGAGCCGGCTGGTCCTCGGCCACACCGACGAGCACCCGGCCGACGAGACCCTGCCGACGCCGTACGCCACGGCCTCCACCGAGGCTGTGCCCATCGACCGGGTGAGCTCCATCGTGGTGAGCCGGGTGGTGGCCAACCCGGCCGCGTACGAGCCGGGCGGCCCCGTGCACGAGGCGATCCTCACCATCGGCTGGGGCGCGATGGGCCGGCTGGACCTGGAGCCCGCCACCTGCGCCGACCCCAACTGCGAGGCCGACCACGGCTACACCGGCACGTTCTCCTCCGACGACCTCACCGTGCGGGTGAGCTCGGCGGTGGAGGGCGGCGACGCCGTGGGCCGGCTGCTCGGGTTCGCGCAGGAGCTGTCGGTCCTCACCCGGCGCCCGCCGCAGTTTCGATGACCTCACCGGAGGGCGGCGGCCGACCGGGGACGCCTCCTCGGTCGGATCCGTCGACGCCGTCGGCTCCCTCGGCCCCGCCGGACCTGGTGCTCCCGCGCTACGGCGCCGGCGCGTTGTCCGACGTGGTGCCGTCCGCCCTCGCCGCCCTCGGAGTCGAGGGCGAGCGTGACCTGCTCGGCCTGCCGCCGGCGGACAGGTACGTCGTCCTGCTCGTCGACGGGTTGGGCCGGCACCTCCTGCACCGCCACGCCGAGGACGCGCCGTTCCTCACCGGCGAGGGCCGGATCAGGCGCTCGATGACGGTGGGTGTGCCGTCCACCACGTCCACCAGCCTGGCGAGCCTGGGCACCGGCCTCGCGCCGGGCCGACACGGCATCGTCGGCTACACCATGGCGATCCCGGGCACCGACCGGCTGCTCAACACGTTGCGCTGGGACACCACGGTGGAGCCGCTGGTGTGGCAGCCGCACCAGACGGCGTTCGAACGCGGAGCCCAGGCCGGGGTGGCCGTCACCACCGTGGCCCGCAGGGCGTTCCGCGGGTCCGGCATCACGGTCGCCGGCCTGCGCGGTGGCGACTTCGCCCCCGCCGACAGCGCCGGTCAGGCCACGGCGGCCACGGTGGAGGCGAGCCGCCGGGGCGACCGCAGTCTGGTCTATCTGTACGAAGGCGACCTGGACTGGACCGGGCACCGCGGGGGCGTGAACGCTCCGGCGTGGCGGCACCAGCTGTCCGTGATCGACCACTTCGCCGCCCGGCTGCGTGCGTCGCTTCCCGCCGACGTCGTACTCCTGATCACCGGTGACCACGGGATGGTGGACGTGCCGCAGGACGCCCGCGTGGACGTCGACTCCGCGCCGGAGCTGCGCGCCGGGGTGCGGATGGTCGGGGGAGACCCGCGGCTGCGCTACCTCTACACCGACGAGGGCGCCGCCGACGAGGTGATGGCGACATGGCGCGAACGCCTCGGCGACCAGGCGCTCGTCCTGGGTCGGGACGAGGCGATCGCGGCGGGGTGGTTCGGCGAGGTGGAGGACCGCGTCCGCCCGCGGATCGGCGACGTGGTGATCGCCGCGCTGGACGACCTGGCGGTGGAGTGCAGGAAGGACTTCCCGATGGAGCCGCTGATGGTCGGCTGGCACGGCTCGCTCACCGCGGCGGAGATGCTGGTCCCGCTGATAGTCGCCCACTGACCTGACGATCACTCGCCCCCGCCGATCACCCGGCGCGGGTGATAGGCGAGGATTGCCCGCCGTGGCCGATCTCGTCTTCTTCACCGGAACCATGGACTGCGGCAAGTCGACCCTTGCCCTGCAGATGGACCACAACGCCCGCCAGCGCGGCCTCGCCGGACGGCTGTTCACCTGCCACGACCGGGCCGGCGCGGCGACGTTGTCCAGCCGGCTGGGGCTCACCGTGCCCGCCGTCGAGGTACGCCCGCACCTCGACCTCCAGCAGTACGTCGTCGCCGAGATGACCGCGGGCGCGCGCATCGACTACCTCATCTGCGACGAGGCGCAGTTCTACTCCGGCGCGCAGGTCGAGCAGCTCGGCCGGATCGTGGACGAGCTGAGCGTCGAGGTCTACGCGTTCGGCATCCTCACCGACTTCCGCACCAGGCTGTTCGAGGGCAGCCAGCGGCTGGTCGAGCTCGCCGACCGGGTCGAGGCCCTGCAGGTGCAGGCCCTGTGCTGGTGCGGCCGGCGCGGCACCCACAACGCCCGGACGGTGGGCGGCGTCATGGTCACCGAGGGAGCACAGGTCGTGGTCGGCGACACCGACGAGGGCGCCACCCTGGAGATCGGGTACGAGGTCCTGTGCCGGCGCCACCACCGCCGCCGGGTCACCGCGCACGCCGCGGGAGCCGGATCCCCGTCGCCGGACGTCCTTCCGTTCGGCGCGTCCGCCTGAGGCGCCCGCGCCGACCGGCCGATCTCACACCGTACGCAGGAAGTGGTCCAGCACCCGCGCGCCGAACCGCAGCCCGTCCACCGGCACCCGCTCGTCCACCCCGTGCGCCAACCCCCGGAGCGGGAAGTCGGGCGGCAGCCGCAGCGGTGAGAAGCCGTAGCCCGCGATGCCGAGCCGGGCGAACGACTTGGCGTCGGTCCCACCGCCCATGCAGTAAGGCACCACCACCGCGTCCGGGTCCTGCGTACGCAACGCCGCGGCCATCGCCTCGAACCACGGCGAGTCGATCGGCGCGGACACCGCCTCGGTGTAGTCCAGGGTCTCCCGTTCGACGTGGGGGCCGAGGAGCTTGTCGATGGTGTCCAGGAACTCCTGCTCGGTGCCCGGGAGCGCGCGGCCGTCGATGTTGGCGTGCGCGGTGCCGGGGATGACGTTGATCTTGTAGCCGGCGTCCAGCATCGTCGGGGTCGCGGTCGCCCGGACGGTCGCCGTGGCGAGCGCCCCGGCCTTGCCCAGCCGGTCGATGGTGGCGTCCACGTCGGTCAGGTCGACCTCGACGCCGAGTGCCGCGCCGGTGCGTTCGAGGAACGCCTGCACGGTCGGGGTGAGCCGGACCGGCCACTCGTACGCTGCGATCCGGGCCAGCGCGTGCGCCAGCCGGACGACGGCGTTGTCGGGGTTGGGCCGGGAGCCGTGACCGGCCCGCCCGCGCGCGGTGAGCCGGAGGTGGATGGTGCCGCGCTCGGCGGCGGCCACCGGATACAGGCGTACGCCGTCCACGTCGAAGGAGTGCCCGCCGGACTCGCTGATCCCGATCGCGCAACCGGAGAACAGCTCCGGGTGCTCGTCGACCAGCCAGCTCGCGCCGTAGTCGCCGTGCGCCTCTTCGTCGGCGACGAACGCCACCACGATGTCGCGCCGGGGCCGCAGGCCCGCCGCCGACCAGGAGCGCAGCACCGCGAGCACCATCGCGCACATGTCCTTCATGTCGACCGCCCCGCGGCCCCACACCAGGCCGTCGCGGATCTCACCGGAGAACGGATGCACCGACCACTCGCTCGGATCGGCGGGCACGACGTCGAGGTGGGCGTGCACCAGCACCGCCTCCGCGGCCGGGTCGGTGCCGGGGATGCGGACCACGACGTTGGCCCGCCGGGGCGCGGACTCCAGCAGCGTCGGGGACAGGCCCGCGTCGGTGAGCACACCGGCGACGTACTCGGCGGCCTCGCGTTCGCCCACCGAGTCCCCGGGTCCGCGGTTGGTGGTGTCGAACCGGATCAGCCGCGCACAGAGGTCCTCCACCCCCTCCTCGGGACGGTGGGCCGGCGTTCCTTCGGCCGCGCTGCGGGCGGCGTCGCCGGCGTCGGGGTTGGTCTCGGGGTTGGTGTGGGAGTACGCCTCGTCGGTTCCGGTCACGTTCGATCCCTCGCTCACGTTCGCCTCGTCCTCACCCTGCTGCGTTCTCGCCGGGACGCCTGCCCGGCCTGCGGCACCTCAGCCGATCGTCTCGCCGAGCCTCAGCTGCGCCACCCCCGCGTCGGGGTCGGCGACCAGCTCCACCTCCACGCCGAGCGGCACCGCGAGCTGTGCCGGGCAGTGCCCGAACCCGAGCTCCCAGATGATGGGTACGCCGAGCCCGCCCAGCCGGTCCGCCAGGAGCGCCCGGACCGTCTCGAGGTCGCCGCACTCCACCCACGATCCCAGCGCGATCCCGGCCACGCCCTCGAAGTACCCGGCGCGCAGCAGGTGCGTCACGAAGTGGTCGATGCGGTACGGCTCCTCGGTGACGTCCTCGAGCAGGACGATCGACCCCGGCGGTGGCGGGGCGACGTCGGGAACTCCGCGTCCGGACACCACCAGGCTGAGGTTGCCGCCGACGGTGCGCCCACGTGCCCATCCGGGCACCATCGTCTGCGCCAGTGGCCCGGACATCACCAGGCCCGCGTCCGGCTCGAACAGCAGCCGGCGGAGGTTCTCCTGGGCCGCCGGGTCGTCCACGAACGACGCGGTGCCCATCATCGCCCCGAACACCGTGGGTGTGCCGAGCCGGGAGCCGATCACCTGGTGCAGCGCGGTGACGTCGCTGGAGCCGGTGAACACCTTCGGCGGGGCGGCGGCGATCGCGGTCCAGTCGATCAGGTCGAGGATGCGAAGCGCGCCGTACCCACCGCGGGCGCAGAAGATCGCCGCCACGTCCGGGTCGCACCATGCCCTGGTCAAGTCCCCGGCCCGGTCGGCGTCGGTGCCGGCGAGGTAGTCGAAGGTGGGATGCCGGTCGCGGGCGTGCGGTGCGACCTCCACCTCCAGGCCCCAGGACCGCAGGACCGCCACACCCTTCTCGAGATACTCCGGCACCAGTGGGCCGGACGGCGCCACGACAACGGCTCGGTCACCGGGACGCAGCCGGCGCGGCGCGACCGGACCGGCACCTTCGCCGGAACCCGGTGGGCCGGGGAACGCGGACGTCGGCATCGAACCTCCTCGGCGGCCGGCGCTCGGTGGCAGCCGGGCGACTCAGCCTCTCAGATCGCCGGGCACCAGTCGATCACCGGTCCGCCGCCTGGGAGACTGGCCGCCATGAGCCCGATCCTCTCCGTGCCGGACCTGGCCACCTGGCTGGCCAGTGGCCGGCCGCCCGTCGTCCTCGACGTCCGGTGGACGCTCGCCGGCTCACCTGCGCTGGAGGTCTACCGGACCGGGCACGTGCCCGGTGCGAGGTACGTCGACTTCGACACCGTGCTGTCCGGACCTGCCGATCCCTCCGGCGGCGGGCGGCATCCCCTGCCGTCCGCTGAGGACTTTGCCGGGGCCATGCGTGCCCTCGGCGTACACACCGACACCGACGTGGTGGTCTACGGCGCGCCCGACGGGTTCGGCGCCGCGCGCGCGTGGTGGTGCCTGCGGTACTTCGGCCACCGCTCGGTCCGGGTGCTCGACGGCGGGTTCGCCGCCTGGGAGCGGGCCGGGCAGCCGGTGGAGACGGGGGAGCCGGGGCCGGTCCCGGCGGTCGGCGACTTCGCTGCCCAGCCGGGTGGCATGCCGGTCCTCGACGTGGACGGCGCGGCCCGGCTCGCCCGGTCCGGCCTGCTCCTCGACGCCCGGGCAGGCGAGCGCTACCGCGGTGAGACCGAACCCGTCGACCCGGTGGGCGGGCACATCCCCGGTGCGCTGAGCGCCCCCACCGCGGCGAACCTCGACGCCGACGGCCGGTTCCTGGACGCTGCCCGCCTGCGGAAGCGGTTCGCGGCGCTGGGGGTCGGCCCCGAGGACGGCGATGCTGCGGCCGGTGCGGACGGCGGATCCGGCGTGGGCACCTACTGCGGTTCCGGGGTGAGTGCGGCGCAGCAGGTGCTCGCCCTGGAGTTGGCCGGCGTACGGGCCGGGTTGTACGTCGGCTCCTGGTCAGACTGGGTGTCCGACCGCCAACGGCCGGTGGCCACCGGCCCGGACCGGGGCTGACCGCCAGACCTCGGGCGACCCGGCGGACGAGCCGGCTGCGGGCGCGAGGCCGGGGAGGAGGTCGGTGACCAGCCGGTTGAACACCTCCGCGGCCGCGTCGACGGTCAGCAGCCCGGCCTCGAAGCCGCGCCAGCCCTGCTCGGCCGCGCCGTCGTAGCGCACGCCGTCGGCAGGTTGCGTGTGCGTACGCAACACCAGCCGGGGTGGCGCTTGTGGGGCAGGCAGGTGCTCGCCGCAGCCGCAGTCGCAGCGAGGGGCGGGGTCGGCGAACAGGAAGTCACCCTCGGCGTACCGCTCGAGGTCCACGGTCGTGCCGTGGCAGCGGAAGTGCAGCAGCCCGCCGGCCGGCAGCAGTGCCCACAGCCGCACCGGGGCGGGGTGGCTCGGCGGCACGACACGCAGGCCGCGGTCGAAAAGGGTGCGAGTCCAGGCAGCGAAATCCATCGCGGGCGTCCTCGAAGAGCTGGTTGATGCTGCGGCGGCAGGCCGCGGGACCGGATGAGGTCAGCAGCAACAACAACAGCGGTGCAGGACGCCAGAACGCATGTCCGGAAGTCTGCCAGCCTTCCGGCCGGGCCGAACATCGCGTCCAGCATCCGGACACGATGTCCAGCAACGGCGAGGGACGAACCAGGCCGTGCCGGACGAAGCGCCCGGCCGGCGGAGACAACTACTCCGAACCGCGGCCGCCGCCGAACAGGATGTCGTCCCAGCTGGGAACCGCGCTCCGTCCCCTGCCCTTGCCGCCGGCGGCGCGTGCCCGGCGTCGCCGGGCCTCCGCGGCCCGGCGACGGGCGGGCTGCTCGGGAGAGGCCTGTTCCTTCTCGTCATCGGCAGGCGTGCTCTCGGCGGCGGGCTCGTCCTGGGCGGCCACCTCCGGCTCCGCGGCGACCTCCGGTTCGGCAGACGGCTCGGGAAAAGAGGCGCGGGTCTTCTCCTCCGGTGCGGAGGGCGCCGGGATCTCGTCCGCCGGTGTCGGCGACGCCGTCCGCTCGGTCTCGGGTGCTTCGTTCAGATCGGGCACCTCGTCGGGGGCGAGGTCGTCGGGATCGTTCGCCCTGCCGGTGTCACGCGGACCCGGCGCCGGCACCCCGCGAGGGCCCTGGCCCGCGGCGAACTGGCGGCCGATGCTGTGCGAGAGGTCGACCGTGTCCTCGGTCTCCGGCACGGCATCGGCAGGTGGGGGAGCGAGCCGGAGCCGGTGGGCGTCACGCGACAGCGGCTCGGCCGCGGGTGTCGCCGGTGCGGCGGGCGGAGGGACGATGCTGTCCATCGGCGCCTCACCGACCAGGGCGCGTGCCTTGGCGTCGGAGGTGACGACGACCCGGCCGAGCGGGTCGTAGCTGAACATCGCGCGGTGCTCTTCGCCCTCGAACGCGAAGGTGACCGAGACCGCCCAGCGCCCCTCGGGAGTGCGCCAGGCGTCCCAGGTGGCGTGGTCGCGGCCGACGCCGAGCGCATCGAGCCGGCTGCCGACCGCCTCGTCGAGGATCTGCGCCGGGCCCTCGCGGCCGTTACGGCGAAGCGCGCAGCGCCGGGCCTGGCCGGCGGTGTACTCGCGTTCGGCCAGCACGGGTCCGGCATAGCGAAGGATCCGCTCGATCGGCACCTCGGCAGCCGCGGCGACGGTCTCCGACGACTCACCGGCACGCAGCCGAGCCTGGATCTCCTTGGGCCGGAGCCGGCTCTGCTTCTCCAGCGGTGCCGACCCCTGTCGTGCCCGGTCACTCACGACGGCTCCGCGGAGCCGGTCGTCGATCTTGAGTGCGAACTCCTCCCCCGAGCCCTCGTGAGTCAGGAGCAGATGGGTGCCGTCGTCGCTGAGGTGTACCAGCCTGACGTCGCGCACGGTGTGCCTCCCCACATGTCGAGCCCTGATCAGTCTCTCGCGTACCGGGAGGACGATGCCAGGCACCGCGCCGGAGACACCCGAGGCGGTTCGACTGATCCGTGGTCTCGGGGGAGACGCCTTCGGTCAGAGCCTAACGTCTGTCCCGCGCCCCGAGGTCCTTGACGCCGCCGCCATGAACGCGGCCGGGCCGACGTCACGTCGCGGTCAGTTCGACGGGTTCGGCGACCTCGGCGGGCGCACGTCGCCGCGGCGACCGGGCTGCGAACGCGACGAGCACGGTGACGACTCCCGCGGTGAGGGGGACGTAGAAGCCCGCGCGGCCACCCGCGGCGTCCACGACCTGACCCGCGACGGCGGCGCCGACGGCAACGCCCGCGGCCATGCCGGTCGTGGTCCAGGCCATGCCCTCGTTGAGCCGGGCGGCCGGGACCGTGCGCTGGACGACCGCCATACTCGACACCAGTGTGGGCGAGATCGCGAAGCCGGCAAGGAAGAGCACGACGCCGAGCACGCCGAGATGACCGATGAACGGCAGCGGGAGCATCGTCGCGGCGATCGCCGCCGAACCGAGCCGGAACCGCTTCATCGGCGGCATCCGCAGCCGCATCGCGCCGAGTGCCAGCGCGGACAGCATGCTTCCGGTGGCCCAGCCGGCGAGCAGCAGACCGGACGCGGACCGGTGGCCGGCGTCGGAGGCGACCGCGACGACCACAACCTCGGCGCTGCCGAACAGCGCGCCGAGACCGGCGCACGCGACCACGACCGGGCCGAGCACCGGCCAGCCGAGCGGCGGCTTCACCTGCTGGCCGCTGCCGGGGTGATGGACCGGTGGTTGCGTACGCCGCTGCGCGGCCAGCAGGCAGGCGCCGACCACGCCTGCGACGACGGCCGTCAGCAGTCCGGCGACCGGGCTCACCGTGGTGGCCAGCAGGGTCACCAGCGGCGGGCCGACCATGAAGACGACCTCGTCCAGCAGGGCCTCCAGCGCGAACGCCGTGTGCAACTCCGGCTTGCCCTCGAGCAGGTGGGTCCACCGGGCACGGACGTAGGAACCGACCAACGGTCCGGAAGCACCGGCGACGGCCGCCAGTGCCTGGGGGAGCGGGTACGCCACGCCGGCGCGTACGGTCACGATCAGCCCGCCCAGCGCGACCGCGTTGACCGCCGCGATCAGGGGAAGGACGAGGTGCTGCCCGTGGCGGTCGACCAGGCGGGCCTGCACCGGAGCGAGCACCGCCGCCGCGATGACGTAGGACGCGGAGATCGTGCCGGCCAGGCCGTAGGAGCCGGTGGTGGCCGACACGAGCAGGACCAGGCCGAGGCCGACCATCGACAGCGGAAGCCGGGCGAACCAGCCGGTGAGGGAGAAGGCGAGGCTTCCGGGAAGGCCGAGGATGGTGCGGTACGGGCTGAACATGGCAGGGCAGCTCACGGTGGGGAGAGGGTCGGACGGGGGGTCGGAACGTCGTGGTGCGGTGTCTCACGTGCCGCGCGAACTGCGGCGGCGAGCCCGGGGAACCGCACCGCTCACCCTAACGAGCACCACCGACAGGGCACCTGCGAATATCGGGAACATGCGAGCCGCCCCGATCGATGCCGTCCTGTTGGTCTCGTTCGGCGGACCGGAAGAACCGGACGACGTGGTGCCATTCCTCGAGAACGTCACCCGGGGGCGGGGCATTCCTCGTGAACGCCTCGCCGAGGTGGGCCAGCACTACTTCCTGTTCGGCGGCCGCAGCCCGATCAACGACCAGTGCCGGGCGCTGAAGGCCGAGCTGGAGGAGGACCTACGGCTCAACGGGCCGAACCTCCCGGTCTACTGGGGAAACCGCAACTGGGACCCCTACCTGCCCGACACGCTGGCGCGGATGCGCGACGCCGGCGTCCGGCGGGCCGCCTGTCTGTTCACCAGTGCGTACTCCTCCTACTCCGGCTGCCGGCAGTATCGCGAGAACCTCGCCGACGCCCTGGCCGAGGTGGGCGAGGGCGCACCGGAGCTCGTCCGGCTGCCGCACTACTTCAACCGTCCCGGTTTCGTCGCGCCCTTCGTGGACGAGACGGCCGCCGCGCTGGAAAGGCTTCCGGCCGGGTCGCGGATGGTCTTCGTCACCCACTCGGTCCCCGAGGCGATGAACGACGCCAGCGGTCCCGAGGGTGGCCGGTACGTCGCCGAACACCGTGACGTCGCGGCGACGGTGGCCCGCGAGGTGGCCGCCCGGACCGGGCGGGACGCCGGCTGGGATCTCGTCTACTGCAGCCGGTCCGGCCCGCCGAGCCAGCCGTGGCTGGAGCCGGACGTCAACGACCACCTGGCGGCGCTGGCCGACCAGGGCGTGCGGGGCGTCGCGGTGGTGCCGATCGGCTTCGTCTCCGACCACATGGAAGTGCTGTACGACCTGGACACCGAGGCCCGGGCCACCGCCGATCGGCTCGGGCTGGCCTTCACCCGCGTGGCCACGCCGGGGATCGACCCGAGGTTCGTCCGCATGGCCGGCGACCTCGTCCGGGAGCGGGTCACCGCGGACGAAGGTGACGAACACGGCGAGCGCGGCGAGGGTGCCGCCCCGGCCGCGGCCGGCGACGTCGGGCCGGCGGAGCTGACCGGCTCGCTGGGGCCGATCTGGGGCAACTGTCCGGCCGGGTGCTGCCGCAACCTGCGCGGCGACCGTCCGGCGGTGTGCGGCGCCGACTGAGGCGCCGACTGAGGCGGGGAACGAAGATCATCGTGCTCCATGAGGGCGCTCACCTCTAGGCTGATCCACATGACTGCGGAGACGGCGACCCCTTTCCATGATCTGGACCACTACGTAGCGTTGCGCCGGCTCGCCGGTCTCTGGCTGTCGCCCGACGGCAGCCGACTGGTGGCCGCCGCCCAGCAGCTCTCACCCGACCGCAAGAAGTACGTCACGTCGTTGTGGCAGGTCGACCCTTCCGGTGCCCGCCCGGCGCGGCGGCTCACCCGCGGCACCACCGGCGAGGCCGGCGCGGCGTTCCTGCCCGACGGCTCGTTGTTGTTCGTCTCCAAGCGTCCGCACGAGGAGTGGCCGGAGCCGCCGGAGTCCATGCGTTCCGGCGACTCCGACGAGCCCGCCGACACCAACGGCACCACCTCTCGGGAAGTGTCCACCGGCGAAGGGAACGACGCGGACAAACCCGCCCTGTGGATGCTGCCCGCCGGAGGCGGCGAGGCCCGCCGGGTGGTGGGCCGGCCGGGTGGCGTCGGCGGGGTGATGGTGGCCCGCGACGCCGGGACGCTCGTGTTCACCGCCCCCACGCTTCCCGGCACCAAGACCGCCGACGACGACCGCGAGCGCCGCAAGGCCCGCACCGACGCGTCGGTGTCGGCGATCCTGCACGAGGGCTATCCCGTTCGTTACTGGGACCACGACCTCGGGCCGGACGAGCTCCGCCTGTTCGCCGCCGACCCGTTCGACGTCGACGAGGGCCACCCGCGCCCGCGCGACCTCAGCCCCGAGCCCGGCCGCGCCCTCGACGAGGGGGCGGCCGACGTCAGCGCGGACGGGAGCACCGTCGTCAGCACGTGGAAGGTCGCGACCCGCCATGGCGACCACCGCGTCGACCTGGTGGCGATCGACACCGCAACCGGCGAGCGCCGGGTGCTGGCCAGTGACCCCGACCACGACCACGAGTCGCCCCAGATCTCCCCGGACGGCCGCTGGGTGGTGTGTACTCGCGAGCGCCGCAGCACCACCGACGCCGCGCCAGACGTCACGTTGTGGCTGGTTCCGGCCAACGGCGGCGAGCAGCGGGACCTCACTCCCGAGCTCGACCTGTGGCCGCACGAGCCCCGCTGGTCCCCGGATGGGCACACCATCTACTTCACCGCGGACGAACGCGGCCACTGCCCGGTCTTCGCCGTCGACGTCGCCACCGGCTGCGTGCGCCGGCTCACCGCGTCCGGCGCCTACGCCGCGCTGGAGCCGGCACCCGACGGCCGGTCCCTCTACGCGCTTCGCAACGCCGTGGACGCGCCGCCGTCGATCGTCCGGCTCGCGGTGGACGCCGTCGACCAGGAGGCGGAGCGACTGCGGGGGCCGGAGGCGACTCCCGCGCTGCCGGGACGGCTCACCGAGGTGACCGCGACCGCCGAGGACGGCTCGGACCTGCGGGCCTGGCTGGTGCTGCCCGACGGTGCGTCCGCGGAGCAACCGGCGCCGCTGCTGCTGTGGATCCATGGTGGTCCGCTGTCGTCGTGGAACACCTGGAGCTGGCGGTGGAACCCCTGGCTGATGGCCGCCCGCGGCTACGCCGTCCTGCTGCCCGACCCGGCGCTGTCCACCGGATACGGACAGGAGTTCGTCGAGCGGGGCTGGGGGCGTTGGGGCGCCGAGCCGTTCACCGACCTGATGGCGGTGACCGACGCGGCCCTCGAGGTGCCCGAGATCGACGCCGACCGCACGGCCGCGATGGGCGGCTCGTTCGGCGGCTACATGGCCAACTGGGTGGCCGGGCACACCGACCGGTTCAAGGCGATCGTGACGCATGCCAGCCTGTGGGCGCTGGACCAGTTCGGCCCGACCACCGACGTGGCGTCGTACTGGTTCCGCGAGCTCACTCCCGAGCGCGCCCTCGCCAACTCCCCGCACCTGTCCGCGGAGCAGATCACCACGCCGATGCTGGTGATCCACGGTGACCGCGACTACCGCGTGCCGATCGGGGAGGGGCTGCGGCTGTGGTGGGAGCTCAACCGCCTGCACGACGGGGACCCCGCCGCGCTGCCGCACCGGTTCCTCTACTTCCCCGACGAGAACCACTGGGTGCTCTCGCCGAACCACGCGAAGGTGTGGTACTCCACGGTGTTCGCGTTCCTCTCCTGGCACGTCGAGGGCGCGGGCTGGGAACGCCCGGAGCTGGTGTGAGCACCAGCACGGAAGGCGTCGATCCGACGGCGCTGCTCGACCTCGCGGTGCGGACGGCCCGCGAGGCGGGCGAGCTGCTTCGCGCGCGGCGGCTGACCGACGAGGTGAGTGTCGACCACACCAAGTCGACGCCGACCGACATCGTGACCGCGATGGACACCGCGTCGGAGGCGCTGATCCGCGACCGGCTCCGCGCCGCACGCCCGGACGACACGATCCTCGGCGAGGAGGGCGGCAGCGTCCCCGGCGAGTCCGGGGTCAGGTGGCTGGTCGACCCGCTCGACGGCACCGTCAACTACCTGTACGGCCTGCCGGCGTACGCCGTCAGCATCGCCGCGGAGGTGGCCGGCGAGGTAGTGGCCGGTGCCGTGTTCTGTCCGCCGGCTGAAGAGTTGTGGACGGCGGTGCGAGGCGCCGGCGCCTGGCTGAACGACGACCCGGTGCGGACCAACTCCGTGCCCGAGCTCGGCCGCGCGCTGGTCGGCACCGGGTTCTGGTACGACTCGGGTCTGCGCGCCCGGCAGGCCGAGCTGCTGCGGCACGTTCTGCCCCGGGTGCGCGACGTACGCCGGATCGGTTCGGCGGCCCTGGACCTGTGCTCGGTCGCCTGCGGCCGTCTCGACGCCTACTACGAGACCGGCCTGCATCCGTGGGACTGGTCGGCCGGCCTGCTGGTGGCCCGGGAGGCCGGCGCCCGGGTCGGCGGCCTGCCCGGCGAGCCCGCGAGCCGCCGGCTGGCGATCGCCGCCGCCCCGGGCGTCTTCGACGAGCTCCGGTCGCTGGTGGTGGCCCATGGATCCGGCGTCGTGGGCAGTCAGGTGGTGTCCGCCGGCGCCGACCTCGGGCCCGGTGAGTCCTAGGGACTGTCCTTCGGATCAGGGTCGAGTAGTGAGCGGGTCATCCGCGCCCGCGCGGCAAGGCGGAGGAGGAGTCGCGTAGCGACGGTCTACGCGCGACGACGGCAACGCAGCCGGGCGGGATGCGGGGGCACGCGAACCGGCCATGATCCGCAGGACAGACCCTGGTCCGGAACCGATGCCGTTCACCGCGATCGCGGCCGTTGGTTTCCGGCCGTTCGGAGTCTCGAAGCGCGAATGCGGTAAACATCACATTCGACCGAGAAGAATGCACGGTCGAGTGCACTCGGTAATTGTCCGAACGCTTTCCGGAGTCGGCCGGAAAACCGATCCGCAAACGTTCACGGCAAACGCCGTAACGACACCGCGGGCCGTCCCGCCGATTCGTACACAACCGACGATGTGTGAACGCCGGTGGAGTCTCCCGACGGGCGGCGCCCCGGACAGCCTCTCTCCGGCCGAGAATCACCACAAAATCGGACATACGCGACGCAACGATGCGCGAAACCGGATGGACATAGCCGGGAGTGTGCAGATTTCCGCAACAAAATCGGGTTACAACTTGCCTGATGTGGTTCCGTTCCGCCCCGGTGAAGGTATACGTTCCGGGTCAGTCAACGTTCCCGGTGCGAATCCGTGCGGGGAGCACTTTGTGAACCACGCATCCCTGTGTCGACGGTGTCGGAACGAACGCGCTTTGTGCGCGGAGGCCGCCGGTCGTGCCGGTGATGGGGAGAAGCCGGGAGGTGAAGGTGGCTGCGACCGAAAGCCTGGAGACGGACGAGCCGGAGAAGGGCTCGAAACCGGCCGGCCGGAGATCGTCCACGACCAGGTACGTCGTGGGGCGGGTCGTCAAGGCGTTCCTGACGATCTACGTCGTCGCGACCGCCATCTTCTTCCTGGTGCGGCTGCTGCCGGGCAACCCGGTGGACGTCTACATCAACCAGCAGATCGCGCAGTACGGCATGAGCTACCAGGAGGCCGCCAACGCCGCGGCCGGCCTGTTCTCCTTCGACCCGAACGAGTCGAAGTTCATGCAGTACCTCCACTACCTCGGTGGCCTGGTCCAGGGTGACCTGGGCACCTCGCTGCTCTCGCCGGGTTCCTCGGTGACCTCCCAGATCGGCGCCTACCTGCCGTGGACGCTGTTCAGCGTCGGCATCGCGCTGATCATCAGCTTCGTGCTCGGCATCGGCATCGGCATGGCGATGGCCTACCGGCGCGGCGGAATCTTCGACCACGCGATGACGCTGGTCGCCTCGATCACGCACTCCATCCCCAACTTCCTGCTGGCGATGATGATCATCGTCTTCTTCGGCGTCCAGCTGGAGTGGCTGCCGATCGCGACCATGCGCGGTGCCTACTCGCCGGGCGTGCACCCGGAGTTCAGCCTGTACTTCCTCTCCGACGCCTTCTACCACGCGGCCCTGCCGATGTTCGTCTACGTGCTCACCTCGCTCGGTGGATGGATGCTGGTGATGAAGTCGTCGACGGTGGAGACCCTCGGCGAGGACTACGTGACGGTCGCCCGGGCGCGGGGGCTCACCGACCGCCGGATCCAGGTGCAGTACGTCGGCCGCAACGCCATGCTGCCGTTGTTCACCAGCTTCGTCCTTTCCCTCGGTTTCGTCGTCGGCGGCTCGATCCTGGTCGAGCAGGTGACGCAGTACCAAGGCATCGGGTTCCTGCTCTACGAGGCGGTCCAGCGTCGTGACTACCCCGTCCTGCAGGGCATCCTGCTGATCGTCACCATCTCCGTGGTGCTGGCCAACCTCGTCGCCGACCTGCTCTACAGCCGGGTCGACCCGCGGATCCGCATCACCAGCAAGGAGGGCTGACCGTGACCCAGATCGTCGACACCGGGACGATGCAGCCGGCCCAGGCCCCGGCACCGGAGGGGCAGGGCACGGGCGCGTTCCGCACCTTCGTACGCCAGCTGATGCGCAGCAAGACCGGCTTCCTCGGCTTCTGCGTGTTCGCGCTGATGGTTCTCATCTGCCTGATCGGCCCGATGTTCACCCCGAACGACCTGCCGACCAACACCAACCTCATCTACGGCCCGGCGAGCTGGAGCCACCCGTTCGGCTTCGACTCCGAGGGCCGGGACGTGCTGATCCAGGTCATCGACGGCGGCCGGGCGGTCATCCTGGTCGGCTTCCTCGCCGCGCTGATCTCCACCGTGATCGCCGTGGTGTTCGGCGCGCTGGCCGCCTACCTCGGCGGGCGGGTCGACTCGATCATCGTGACGGCCACCGACATCGTGCTGACGGTGCCGAGCATCATCCTGCTCGCCGTACTGGCGGCGTTCTACCGCGTGGGCGACTCGATCACGCTGGCGGTCATCCTCGGTGTGCTCGGCTGGCCGGGGTTGCTGCGCGCCGTGCGCGCCCAGGTGTTCTCGCTCAAGCAGCGGGAGTACATCGAGGCGGCGAGGCTGCTCGACCTCGGCACGGGCCGGATCGTGATCCGGGAGATCCTGCCCAACATGGCGAGCTTCATCCTGATGAACTTCGTCATCGGCATGACCAACGCCATCTACGCGATGGCCGGTCTGTACCTCCTCGGTCTGGCGCCCATGCAGGGCGACAACTGGGGCATCATGATCAACTTCGCCTGGACCCGCGGCGCCATCTTCTTCGACGGCAGCCTCGGCTACATCCTCGGTCCGGTGCTGTCGATCTGCATCCTCCAGCTCTCGCTCGTGACGATGGCGAGGTCCTTCGAGGAAATCCTGAACCCCCGACTGCGGCACAACTAGGAGGACGCTGTGGGAGAAGGCGTAGTCGAGGGTTCGAACACGAACCCCACGGGCGAGCCGGTCCTGTCCGTGCGCGACCTCGTGGTCGAGTACAAGACCGGGCAGGGCGTGAACGACCCGGCCCACCGTGCCGTGGACGGCGTGAGCTTCGACCTGTACCCGGGCGAGAGCATCGCGCTGATCGGGGAGAGCGGCTGCGGGAAGACCACCCTGGGCCTCGGCCTGCTGCGGCTGCTGCCGAAGCTGGGCTCGATCCCGTCGGGGTCGGTGACCTACCGGCGCCGGGACGGCTCGACGGTCGACCTGCTCAAGCTCGACAAGCAGCAGTTGCGGAAGTTCCGGTGGTCCGAGGCCGCCATGGTCTTCCAGGGCGCGATGAACTCCTTCAACCCGGTGCTGAAGGTCTGGGACCAGATGCTCGACACCGTTCGGGCGCACGACCGGTCGATGTCGAAGCGGACGGCGTACGAGCGGGCCGAACAGGTCCTGCGCGACGTCGACCTCGACCCCGACCGGGTGCTGAAGTCCTACCCGCACGAGCTGTCCGGCGGTATGCGGCAGCGGGTGCTGATCGCGATGGCGATGCTGCTGCGGCCGCAGATGCTCATCCTGGACGAGCCGACCACGGCGCTGGACATCCTCACTCAGCGGGCGATCGTCGACCTGATCCACGAGCTGCACGAGCGGCTGGACTTCGCGATGATCTTCGTCTCGCACGACCTCGCGGTGGCCGCCGAGCTGGCCACCCGGGTGGCCACGATGTACGACGGCAAGATCGTCGAGATGGGCGACGTCCGCGACATCTTCTACCGCCCCCAGCACGAGTACACCAAGAGCCTGATCAACGCAGTGCCCACGGTGACCGAGGAACGCAAGGAGGTGCCGAGCAATGGCTGACGCGGCGACGTCCGGCCCGCTGCTGGAACTCGACGGCATCACGCAGGTGTTCAGCACCCGCCGTGGCGAGGTGCGGGCTGTCGACGACGTGACCCTGCGGCTCGGGGTGGGCGAGGTGCTGTGCCTGGTCGGGCAGAGCGGCTCGGGCAAGAGCACCACGGCGAAGATCGCCTCCGGGCTGCTGCGTCCGTCCGAGGGCGTGGTGCGGTTCGAGGGGGAGGACATCCTCGGGCAGCGGCGCCCGGACAAGAGCCGGTTCAAGCGCTTCCGGCGTGCGGTGCAGTACGTCCACCAGGACCCGTACGCCTCGCTGAACCCGATCCAGGACGTCTTCACCACGCTGTCGGCGCCGCTTCGCCGGCACGGCCTGGTGAAGAGCAGGTCCCAGGCGCGCGAGCGGGTGTCCGAACTCCTCGCGCAGGTGGGCCTCAACCCGGCCGAGACGTTCCTGCCGAAGTTTCCCCACCAGATGTCGGGTGGGCAGCGCCAGCGGGTGGCGGTCGCCCGGGCGCTGACTCTCGAGCCGCGGTTGATCATCGCGGACGAGGCGACCTCGATGCTCGACGTGTCCATCCGGATCGAGCTGCTCGGCATGCTCACCAAGCTGCGTACCGAGCTCGGCGTCGGCTTCCTGTTCATCACCCACGACCTGGCGATGGCGAAGTACTTCGGCGCCGAAGGCGACATCGCGGTGATGCACGAGGGGAAGATCGTCGAGTACGGCCCGACCCTGCAGGTGATCGACAACCCCCAGGACGCCTACACCAAGGCGCTCCTGGAGGCCGTGCCCGAGGCCGACCCCGACCTCGCGCGGCGCAAGCGGGCGGCGCGCACCGCGGCCAAGGCGGCGGCCGGTGGCGCGGCGGCCGGTGGGGTCCCGGCGGCATGATCGGCCCCGGAGCCGGGCTCACGGCGTTTCGGGTGGCGGCGTTCATCGTCGTCTTCTCCGGGCTGCTGTTGCTGATCGTCGAGCCCGGCACGGCACAGTTCGTGATCACCTGCTTCATGCTCGTCATGGGGCTGGTGTTCGCGGCGTTGGTCTTCGTGCTCGTACGTCTGAAGAATCGCTAGGCAGAACCCTCCTAGCGCGGCACTGATCCCTTGATGGGGAGGAACCTGATGAACGCAACACCAGGCCCGTTCGGGCCCCAGCTTTCCCGGCGACGGGTGCTCGAGATCTTCGGCCTCGGTGCCGCGAGCGCCGCGGTGCTGTCCGCGTGTGGCGGCCAGCACAGCGGCAACGGAGGGGGCGGTGGCGGCGGCGGTGGAGCCGCCGGCGGCGGCGGTGGCAAGGGCGGGGAGTTCCACGGCGCCTATCCGTACTCCGTGCCGCCGAAGGGCCACTTCAACCTGATGAGCGGTGTGACCGACTCGATCATGGGTGGCACGCCCTACCAGGACCTCATTCTTCTCCCCGGCGGCATGTACCGCTGGGCGGAGAAGAAGTGGGAGCCCATGCTGGCGGAGAAGTGGGAGTTCGACGGCAAGGCGAAGACGTTCACCTACCACGTCCGCCAGGGCCTTTCGTGGAGTGACGGCAAGCCGATCACCAGCAAGGACGTCGTGACGACGTTCTGGTGCCGGCGGATCATGCGCCAGGTCGAGTGGGACCTGATCGACGACGTGAAGGCCACCGACGACCAGACCGTGGTCTTCTCGATGAAGAAGCCGTCGACGGTGCTGGAGCGGTACGCCATCCGGCAGGCGATCTTCTCCGACGCGACGTACGGCAAGTTCGCCAAGCGCGCGCAGGACCTGTTCGGTGGCGGCAAGGACCTCGACAGCCCCGAGGGCAAGAAGCTGAACGAGGACCTGCAGGGCTACCGCCCGAAGAACCCCGCCAAGGAGTTCATCACCAGCGGCCCGTTCACGTTCGACTTCAACAGCATCACCAACGCCCAGCTGACCCTGGTCAAGAAGGACAAGGGCTACGCCACGGACAAGGTGCTGTTCGACCGGGTCGTGCTCTACAACGGCGAGGTGCCCACCATCACCCCGCTGGTGGTCGGCAAGCAGGTCGACTACGCCACCCACGGTTTCCCGGTCGCGACCGAGAAGCAGATGATCAAGAAGGGCCTGCGGATCATCCGTCCGCCGGTCTACTCCGGCCCGGCGATCTTCTTCAACATGGCCAAGCTTCCGGAGTTCAAGGACGCGCGCGTCCGCCAGGCGTTCGCGCACGCGATCAACCGCAACGACAACGGCACCTTCGCCCTCGGTGACTCCGGCAAGGGCGTGAAGTTCATGACCGGCTTCTCCGACAACCAGGTTCCGGACTGGCTGAGCGACGCCGAGCAGGGCAAGCTCGACACGTACGAGCTGGACCCGAAGAAGGCGGCCGACCTGCTCACCCAGGCCGGCTGGAAGAAGCAGGGCAACTCCTGGATGAAGCCGGACGGCAAGCCGGCGGCCTACGAGATCACGTTCCCGGCGGAGTTCGCCGACTGGTCGGCGGCCGGTGAGAACGCCGCCAAGCAGCTGTCGCAGTTCGGGATCAAGGTCACCGGCCGCGGGGTCACCTTCACCCAGCAGCCGATCGACGTGGACAAGGGCAACTTCGAGCTGGCGATCCAGGGCTGGGGAACGTCCTCCCAGCCGCACCCGCACTTCGCCTTCGTCGCCGACCTGTTCACGCACAACATCCCGATCGCCGCCAACCAGGGCGGCAAGGGGATGGGCTTCGAGCTGAAGCAGAAGACCAAGGCGTACGGCCAGGTCGACCTGCAGGAGGTCGTGCTCTCGGCCGCGCAGGGCCTGGACGAGGCCGAGCAGAAGCGCAACGTCGCCAAGGCGGCGGTGGTGTTCAACGAGCTGCTGCCGATCGTGCCGCTGTTCGAGCGGTACGGCAACAACCCGTGCCTGGAGGGTGACCGGGTCGACAAGTGGCCGGCCGACAGCGACCCGCTGCTGCAGAACTCCCCGTACGCCGACAACTTCACCATCATGTTGATGTTGTCCGGCGACCTGAAGCCCGCCGGCAAGTAAGGCAGCTCGGGTAGTCGCGGAGCAGCGAACGCAGGACGGCCCCCGCACGAGTTTCGTGCGGGGGCCGTGTCGTCGTACCGTGTCGTCGTTCGGGTCAGTTGGCGGCCTCGACGGCGGCCGGTGTGGAGCCCTTCCTGGCACCACGCCACGCGTCCAGCAGGGAGATCTTGGCGCCCATCCGCAGGATCGCTCCCTCGTAGATCCGCGCGCCCGCCACGACCAGCGCGCCGATCGCCGCCAGCATCAGGGCCAGCGCCAGCCCGATCTCCCACATCGGGGCGTCACCCCGCGCCATCCGCACGGGGGCACACAGCGCCGAGAACGGCGGCACGATCGAGAGCACCCGGGAGACCGGCGCGTCGGGGTTGGCGTTGACGTAGAAGGTGGCGAAGAACGACACCATGATGGCCATGCTGGCCGGGGCGATGACGTTCTGCAGCTCCTCCTGGCGGGACACCCTGGCCGCGCTCGCGGCGAACACCGAGCTGTAGAAGCCGTAGCCGAGCACGAACCACAACATGACGTAGCCGACGGGGATCACCAGGTCGGCGGTGACGTTCAGCATCCCGGTGGCGTTGCCCAGGGTGAGGCCGAACGCCGCGATCACGGCCAGCTGGGCGAACCCGAGGAGACCGATGCCGAGGATCTTGCCGGCCAGCAGCGCCTTGGTGGAGATGGCGGACAGGATGAGCTCCACTACCCGGCTCGACTTCTCCTCCACGATGCCGAACGCCACCCACATGCAGTAGCCGATGAGCTGGCCGTAGAGCACGATGCTGCCGACGAACGCGATCTGGCCCCGCATCTCGGCCTTCGGGTCGGCCGGGTCGAGAGCATCGACCGCGAGCGGTGCGACCTGCTGGGCGGTCCGGACCGCCCCGGGGTCCATGCCGCCCTGGCGCAGCCGCTGCCCGGCGACGATGTCGCGGTGGGCGGTCTGGATCGCCGCACCGATCTGCGGGTCCAGCTTCTCCTTGACGAGGACCTTGCCGTCGGTCACGTAGGCGTCCAGCTTGCCGTCGGTGACGGCCGCGCGGGCCGCCGCCTCGTCGGGGTAGCGGACGCGCTCGACGGTCGCGTCGAGTGCGGTGGCCTGGGCCCTCACCGACGCGGCGAGCTGGTCGGCCGCGGGCCCGGCGTAGGCGACGCGGTAGGTGTCGTCGCCGCCGAGCAGCTTCGGCAGGAACAGGACCACGCCGAGGATGACCAGGGTGAGCGCGGTGGAGAACCAGAAGGACTTGTCGCGCAGCCGCTCGGTCAGCTCGCGACGGGCCACCGTGCGGGTGGCCTCGGACAGGGACAGAGGGGCGCTCATGCCGGGATCTCCTGGGTGGCCGGGCGGCTGCGGGTGTCGGTGGGGGAGGGCTGCGGAAGCTCCTCGGAGACGACCTCCCGGAAGAGGTCGACCAGGCTGGGGATGAGCGGCCGGAACTCGTGCACCGGGCCGGCCGCGCGGGCGACGTCGAGCAGGTGCTGCGGGTCGACCGCCGAGCCGAGCTCGACCGTCGTGGCCAGGCTGCCGTCACGCCGGTCCTCGGCGACCACCTCGACTCCCGGTACGCCGGCGGTCCAGCCCGGACCGGCGCCGACCGCGACGAGGTAGCGGCGCGGGCGGTTCTGCGTCCGGAGCTGCTCGACGGTGCCGGTGGCGACGATCCGACCGGCGGCGATGATGCCGACCGCGTCGCAGAGGCGTTCGACCAGGTCGAGCTGGTGGGAGGAGAACAGCACCCCCACGCCGCGGCGAACCCGCTGGGCGAGGATCTCCGCCAGCGCGTCGACACCGACCGGGTCCAGGCCAGAGAACGGCTCGTCCAGCACCAGGAACGCCGGGTCGTGGACGAGCGCCGCGGCCAGCTGTACCCGCTGCTGGTTGCCGAGGGAGAGTGCCTCCACCCGGTCACCGGCCCGGTCGGCCAGGCCGAACTCCGCCAGCAGCTCCTCGACCGCGCCGGCCGCCACGTCGCGGGGTGTGCCGCGCAGCTTGGCGAGGTAGACGAGTTGTTCGCGGATCCGCATCTTCGGGTAGAGCCCCCGCTCCTCGGGCATGTACCCGAAGCTTCGCCGGGCGTCGGCGTCGGCGGGACGGCCGTTCCAGCGGACCTGTCCGGCGTCCTGTTCCAGGACACCCATCAGGATGCGCATCGTCGTGGTCTTGCCCGCACCGTTGGTCCCGACGAAGCCGAACATCTGACCGGGCCGCACCGACAAGGAGAGATCATCGACGGCGACGCGGTCGCCGTACCGCTTGGTGACACCTACGAGTTCAAGCACAAGGAACACACTTTCAGGCGTTCGTGGTAAACCAGGTCATCCTCGGGGACGGTTTGTCATCGACCCGGGGTAGGATCCGGGCGCCGCGCATGTCGAACGGCGGGTGAGACCGTGCCTTCGACGACCAGATCGACGACACCTGGTTCAGGTGCCTCCGGACCGGAGCGGGGTGAGGCAGAATCTGCGCCCGGATCGGGCACAAGTTGAGCCCGCCGAGCGTTAGGTGCTCGATAAGCAGTCCGGACCCGCTGCCCGAGGGCCGCAGACCGAGGGTCCCGTTACACACAGCGCACAAAGACGTGCACACCGCAAGACCCGCTGAGCCAGGGGGAAGAGGACGATGGCCACCGATTACGACGCGCCACGCAAGACGGACGAGGAGCTTTCCGAGGACAGCATCGAGGAGCTCAAGGCGCGGCGCATGGACAAGAACTCCGGGAAGGTCGACGTCGACGAGGCCGAGGTGGCCGAGACGTTCGAGCTCCCGGGCGCCGACCTTTCCAACGAGGAACTCTCCGTGCGGGTGCTGCCCCGCCAGGCGGACGAGTTCACCTGTTCGAGCTGCTTCCTGGTGCACCACCGCAGTCAGCTCGCGTTCGAGAAGAACGGCGGGCCGATCTGCCGGGACTGCGCCGCCTAGGGTCCGCTGGACAGGTCCGAACAGCAACACAGCCGGGCGGTCGAACACGGCCTGGCAGCGACACAGCCGGTAGCTACACGGCCGGGCAGCAGATCCGGGCAGGGCTGGACGGGGAAACACAGACCTACGCGTCCGGGGGTGAGCGACCGCCACGTGCGGCGGCTCACCACCGGACGCGTCGTCGTGTCCGGGCGACACCTCGCCGGTGTTCGGCGCTACTTCGACGGCGGCAGCTCACCCGTCCAGCGCTGCCACAGCTTGGCGGCCTGCCGGGTCGCCAGCAGCCGGGCGATGGCGATCCCCATCCCGCTGGCCAGCGCCCAGGTGACCGCTTCCTTCCAGGTCAGGTCGGGGTCCTCCGGGTCCGAGGGGGGCTCGTTGCCGGTGACGTAGCGCCAGCTGGTGTCGACGGCTTTGCGGGTCACGGCGACCGCGGCCAGAGTGCTGACACTCCGCACGACGGTCCATCCGAGTTTCGACCTTGTCACGTGGAAACCTCCCTGTTTTGGTCGAGTCTGGCACGTCGTGCGCGTGCTCGCGCGAGTTCCCGGGGCGCCGGGCGGGGCGGCGTGTTGGGAGACCGCGGGCGGCCCCGGTCCCGGGCGAACCGGGGTCCGCGTGGCTCCTCAGTCGGTGTCGGGCCAGGTGGCCCGAGACCGCTCCAGGGCGGCGGCCAGCCGCTCCGGGTGACGGCTCGCGACGTACCAGTACGGCGTGGGGTCGGTCGGGTCGGTGATCTCCACCCGTACGCCGCGGGAGATGTAGGGACGCAGGAACATCCGGGCGGTCGCGTCGGCCGCCGGGCCCCGCAGGGCCCGGGCCTGCCCGGTCGTCAGGGCGAGCACCGAGCCGATCGTCGCCCGCGGTGCCCGCGCCCCGCCCACCGAGAGCCCGGTGCCGTCGACGAGGACCCGCGTGCTGCCGAGGTAGCCGAGGCCCACACCGCACAGTGCCGCCGCCACCGCGCCGACCACGTGACCGGGACCGCCCATCGCGTGCTCGGCGGCGAACCACAGCGAAGCCACCATCACCGCCGCGAACGCCCACCACGACGCCGGCACCCACCAGCGTTCGGCGTAGGCCGGTTCGGTCCGCGCGGGGCCCACGGGGTGATCCGCAGGGTGGTCCGAGGGGTGGTCCGAGGGGTGGTCCGAGGCGTGGTCCGATGGCGCGTTCACGTCGGCTAGCCTCCCACCGCGAGCGCCCGGGATTGCGAGTAGGGTCGGGCACCGTGACCAGCACGGACGACGTCCCGGTGTTGATCCGGCGTCTCGACCCCGACGTGACGATTCCGGCCTACGCCCACCCGGGGGACGCCGGCGCCGACCTCGTGACGACGGTCGACGTCACGCTCGCCCCGGGAGAACGCGGGGTGGTGCCGACCGGCGTCGCGCTCGCTCTGCCCGCCGGATACGCCGCCTTCGTGCACCCGCGTTCCGGCCTCGCGGCCAGGCTCGGCGTGTCGATCGTCAACGCGCCGGGCACCGTCGACGCCGGCTACCGCGGCGAGATCCAGGTCGTTCTGGTCAACCTCGACCCACACACCACGGTCGAGTTCCGGCGCGGTGACCGAATCGCACAGCTGGTGATCCAGAAAGTCGAGCGTGCCCGGTTCGTCGAGGTCGACTCCTTGCCGGGGTCGCTGCGCGGCGCCGACGGCCACGGCTCGACCGGGGGCTTTACAGATGCGGGCCGACCCCGCGGTGGAGGGATCTGACGTGATTTTCCGAAGGGCCAACTCCTCACCCGCCGACCTCGACGCGCGCGACCGTCGCCGCCGCGGACGGCGCCCGGCCGACGACGACGTGCCCACGTACGCCGTCGACGAACAGCCCGACGCCGGCGAGGGCGGGACGGCCGGCCGGGCCGTGGACGACCCCGCGCCGCGGACGAAGGGGCCCTATGACGCCGCCGACGTGGACTCCCTCGACGAGCCGCTGAAGGTGGGCCGGATCGACCTCGGCGGTCTGCAGGTGCACCCGGTCGAGGGGATGGAGCTTCGGCTGCAGGTCGACGAGGAGTCCCAGTCGGTGGTGGCCGCGCTGCTCGTCCAGGAGGACTCCGCACTGGAGCTGCGGCCGTTCGCGGCACCGCGCACCGAAGGCCTGTGGGCCGAGATCCGCCGCGAGATCGCGGCCGAGACCACCCGGCGCGGAGGCGTGGTGACCGAGGGGACCGGACCGTTCGGGCCCGAGGTGAAGGTCGTCGTCCCGGCCACGATGCCCGACGGCCAGCAGGCCACGCAGGCCTCCCGCATCATCGGCGTGGACGGGCCCCGGTGGTTCCTGCGCGGCACGCTGATCGGCCGCGCGGCAGTCGACCCCGACGCCGCCGAACCCCTGCTCGCGGCGATGGCGCAGGTGGTCGTGGTCCGGGGCAAGGGACCCATGGCGCCGCGCGACATGATCCCGCTGCGGCTGCCCGAGGAGGCCCAGCAGATCGGTCCGGAGGACGTCGAGGACCCGGACGAGCTCGGCTGACCGGTCTCGCGGATCCCGGCGGCCTCCCCGATGCGTGAGGTGCGCCGAGATGAGTCGGGGCCCCGGCGTGCGTGCGGTCTCGTCGGTTCCGGAGCCTCCGAGTACGCTGCGTCGCATGAGCGGCGACACGACCAGGTCGACACGCACCGGTATGTGGCGTCGTGCCCTTTCCAGACTGACCAGCAGCCAGGACGACCTCGAGGCGGCCGAGCTGCAGGACGACGTACTGGAGGCGGGTTACGACCCGATCCACGGCTGCGCCGACCGTGAGCAGGTCCAGTTGCGCGGCACCATCAAGACGGTGACGTTGCGCCCCCGAGCGGGTACGCCCGCACTGGAGGCCGAGCTGTACGACGGGTCCGGCAAGGTGGCCCTGGTGTGGCTCGGCCGGCGCCGGATCGCCGGCATCGAACCCGGCCGCAACGTCATCGTCCGCGGCCGGATCGCTGTGCACGACGACCGCAGGATCATGTACAACCCTCGCTACGAGCTCAGGCCCCTGGGAGAGTGACCGTGACCGACGGACCGTCGCCCCGCCCAGACGACGACTCTCCCGGCCGCCTGCCGGGCCGGCCCGCCGAGCACACCCAGGCTCCCGAGCGCACCGGGGTTCCCGAGCACGCCGAGGCGCCGGAGCGCGCGGAGGAGCCGGCCGAGGAGGACGAGGACGCCTTCTCGCTGCTGCGGGTCTTCGGCGGGTGGAGCGGCCTGCTGGACGCGGGACTTCCCGGTCTGGCATTCGTCGTCGCTTTCACGGTGTCCGGTCAGCAGTTGCGGCCGGCGCTCATGGTGGCGATCGCGCTGGGCGTGGTGTTCGCCGTCGTCCGGCTGGTACGCCGCGACCCGCTGCAGAACGTCGTCGGCGGATTTTTCGGGGTCGCGATCGCGGCCCTGATCGCCAATGCCACCGGCAAGGCCGCCGACTTCTACCTGCCCGGCCTGTTCATCAATGCCGCCTACGCGGTCGGGTACCTGGTCGCCAACCTCGTGCGGTGGCCGCTGATCGGGGTCGTGGTCGGGCTGGCCGCCGGTTGGGGTACGGCCTGGCGGGACGACCCCGTACTGCTGCGGGCGTTCACCCGGGCGGGCTGGCTGTGGGCGGGGTTCTTCCTGCTCAAGCTGGCCGTCCAGCTGCCGTTGTACCTCGCCGACCAGGTGGTCGCGCTCGGCGTGGCCCGGGTGGTGATGGGCTGGCCGCTGTGGCTGGTCCTGCTCTGGCTGACGTACGTCGTGGTGAAGGGCTCGGTGCCGCAGGCACACTTCCGCGCGGTCAAGCAGGCCGCCGAGCGGATCGCCGCCCGGCAGCACCCCGACAGGTGATTCCTAGCCCTGGCGCGCCTTCTTCGCCTGGTGCGGGCACAGCAGCTCCTGGAGCTCCTTCTCCCGCTCGGTGACGGCGACGAACAGCAGCTCGTCGTGCGCCTCCAGCGGCGTGTCGCCGGTGGGGACCAGGACCCGGCCCTCCCGCACGATGGTCACCAGCACGGTGTCGGGTGGCCAGGAGACGTCCTGCACGCGGTTTCCGATGCAGGTGGAGTCGGACGGGAGCGTGAGCTCGACCAGGTTGGCCTCGCCCTGGCGGAAGGTGAACAACCGCACCAGGTCACCGACCGAGACCGCCTCCTCGACCAGCGCGGCCATGATCCGGGGTGTGGAGACCGCGACGTCGACACCCCAGGACTCGTTGAACATCCACTCGTTCTTGGGGTGGTTGACCCGGGCGACCACCCGCGGCACGCCGAACTCGGTCTTGGCCAGCAGCGACACCACGAGGTTGGCCTTGTCGTCGCCGGTCGCGGCGATGGCCACCTGGCAGCGGTGCAGCGCGGCCTCGTCGAGGGTGGACAGCTCGCAGGCGTCGGCCAGCAGCCACTCCGCGTTGGGCACCGCCTCGGCCTTGGTGGCCCGCGGGTCCCGGTCGATCAGCAGGACCTCGTGGTTGTTCTCGAGGAGTTCGGCGGCGATGGACCGGCCGACGTTGCCGGCCCCGGCGATCACGACACGCATCAGACGTCCTCCGGTCCGGTGGCGAACGCGGCCTCGACCTTCTCGATGCCGTCCTCCCGCATGATGACGTGCACCAGGTCACCGTCCTGGATGACCGTGTCCCGGTGGGGAAGGATCCCCTCACCGAGCCGGGTGAGGAACGCAACCCGGGCGCCGGACGTCTGCTCCAGGTCGCTCACCCGGTGGCCCACCCACGCGGGCGCGATGTGCACCTCCGCCAGCCGGACCGTGCCGGTCGGGTCGCGCCACTCCGGCTCGGCCCCCTCCGGCAGCAGCCGGCGGATGATCTGGTGCGTCGTCCAGGGGATCGTGGCCACGGTGGGGATGCCGAGCCGCTGGTAGACCTCGGCCCGGCCGGGGTCGTAGATGCGGGCCACCACGTTGTCGACCCGGAAGATCTCCCGGGCGATCCGCGCGGCGAGGACGTTGGAGTTGTCACCGCTGGAAACCGCCGCGAACGCACCGGCCTCCTCGATCCCGGCCTCGATCAGGACATCCCGGTCGAAGCCGATGCCGGTGACCGTCCGTCCGGCGAAGTGCGGGCCCAGCCGGCGGAAGGCCTCGGCCGCCCGGTCCACGATGGCGACGCTGTGGCCGCGGTCCTCCAGGCTGTGCGCGAGTGTGGAGCCGACCCGGCCGCAGCCCATGATCACGATGTGCACAGTGTCCTTCTTCGCACGATCTCTCGTCAGGGCAATCCCGAACGCTACACCGGGGCGAGCGTGTCCGCCCGCCCGGCGGGTGATCCAGGCGCACGCGACCCCGATCAGCCGGTACCTCTAGCATCCCTCCCGTGGGATTAGGTGATCTGGGTAAACGCCTGCTGGTCGGCCGTAAGCTCCGCAGCACGCAGCTGGGAGAGACGCTGCTGCCCAAGCGGGTGGCCCTTCCGGTTTTCGCCAGCGACGCGCTCTCCTCGGTGGGCTACGCCCCGGACGAGATCTTCATCACCCTCTCCGCGGCGGGGCTGGCCGCGTACGCGTTCTCCTGGAAGATCGGGATCGCGGTCGCCCTGGTGATGCTGGTCGTGGTGGCCTCCTACCGCCAGACCGTGCAGGCGTACCAGTCCGGCGGCGGCGACTACGAGGTGGCGAGCGTCAACCTCGGCCAGTCGGCCGGGCTCACCGTGGCCAGCGCGCTGCTGGTCGACTACGTGCTGACGGTGGCGGTGTCGATCTCCTCCGCCGCGCAGTACGCCGCGACCGCGATCGAGTCGCTGCAGGGACACCAGGCTCTCGTGGCGGTGATCGCGACGGTGTTCCTGATGACGATGAACCTGCGCGGCATCCGCGAGTCCGGCACGGCCTTCGCCATCCCGACGTACCTCTTCATGTTCTCCATCCTCGGCATGGCGGCGTGGGGGTTCGTCCGGCTGTTGTTCGGAGACCTGCCGCAGGCGGCGACCGCCGAACTGCACGTGGCGCCGGAGCCCGCCTACACCCACGGGCTGATGGGCCTGGCCGGCGTCTTCTTGATCATGCGGGCGTTCGCTTCCGGCAGCGCGGCGCTCACCGGCGTGGAGGCGATCAGCAACGGTGTGCCGGCGTTCCGCAAGCCGAAGGGCCGCAACGCCGCGACCACCCTGCTGATGCTCGCGGTGGTCGCGGTCAGCATGGCGATCAGTGTGATCGTGCTGGCCAACCTGATGCACGTGCGGATGGCCGAGCGGCCGGCCACCCAGTTGCTGCACGCCGACGGCACTCCGGTGGGGCCGAACTACCACCAGCCGCCGGTGATCAGCCAGCTCGCCGCCGGAATCTTCGACCACTTTCCGATCGGCTTCTACGTGGTCGCCGCGGTCACCGGCGTGATCCTGGTGCTGGCCGCCAACACCGCGTTCAACGGCTTCCCGGTGCTCGGCTCGATCCTCGGCCGGGACGGCTTCCTGCCCCGGCAGCTGCACACCCGCGGCGACCGGCTGGCGTACTCCAACGGCATCATCCTGCTGGCCGGCTTCGCGATCGTGCTGATCGTCGCGTTCCGTGCCGACGTGACCCGGCTGATCCAGCTCTACATCGTCGGCGTGTTCGTGTCGTTCACCGTCAGCCAGACCGGCATGCTGCGGCATTGGGGCAGGCTGCTGCGCACCGAGCAGGACCCCGCCAAACGCGCCCGGATGCAGCGCAGCCGGCTGGTCAACGCGGTCGGCCTGGTGACCACCGGCCTGGTGCTGATCATCGTGCTGATCACGAAGTTCACCCACGGCGCGTGGATCGCGCTGGCGGCGATGGCCGTGCTGTTCATGCTGATGAAGGGCATCCGCAAGCACTACGACCGGGTGGCCACCGAGATCGCGATCGACACCGACGAGGACATGACGCTGCCGTCGAAGGTGCACGCGGTGGTGCTGGTCTCCAAGCTGCACCGGCCCAGCCTGCGGGCGATCGCGTTCGCCCGCGCGTCGCGCCCGGACGTGCTGGAGGCGGTGACCGTCGACGTCGACCCGGAGGAGACCGCCCGGCTGGTGGACGAGTGGGACCAGCGGGGGATCCCGGTGCCGCTGAAGGTGCTCGCCTCGCCGTACCGCGAGATCACCCGGCCGATCGTGGAGTACGCCCGCAGCATCCGCCGGGCCAGCCCGCGCGACATCGTGATGGTCTACATCCCGGAGTACGTCGTGGGCCGCTGGTGGGAGCAGCTGCTGCACAACCAGAGCGCCCTGCGGCTGAAGGGCCGGCTGCTGTTCACCCCGGGCGTGCTGGTGACCAGCGTTCCGTACCAGCTGCGGTCGTCGCGGATCGCCGCCCGGCGCGAGGACAGCCCGTGGCGGGCACCCGGTCAGGTTCGCCGGGGTGGTCCGGGGCGCTCGGCACGCGAACGGACCGGCACCCGCCGTTGACGGCGCCTGCCCGGGTGCCGACCGCGCCGACTGCACCGACCGCGCCGACTGCACCGACCGGGCTGACCGCGCCGACTGGTGAGCCGCGCGTCGGGAAGGATGCCGGCATGGACCTGCGCATCTTCACCGAACCCCAGCAGGGCGCGACGTACGACGACCAGCTCCGCGTCGCCCGTGCGGCGGAGGACTGCGGCTACGACGCGTTCTTCCGCTCCGACCACCTGCTCGCCATCGACGGCATGCCGGCCGGACCGGACGGACTGCCCGGCCCCACCGACGCGTGGACGACGCTGGCGGGCCTGGCCCGCGACACCAGCCGGATCCGGCTGGGCACCCTGGTCTCCCCGGTGACCTTCCGGCCGCCCGGGCTGCTCGCCCTGCAGGTGGCGCAGGTGGACCAGATGTCCGGTGGCCGGGTCGAGCTCGGTCTCGGCGCGGGGTGGTACGAGCAGGAGCACCGGGCGCTCGGGCTGCCGTTCCCCTCCCGGCGGTTCGGTCTGTTCACCGAGCAGCTGGCGATCATCACCGGGCTGTGGTCGACGCCGGTGGGCGAGCGGTTCAGCTTCGACGGCGAGCACTACCAGCTCACCGAAGCGACCGGGCTGCCGAAGCCGGTCCAGTCGCCGCATCCGCCGATCATCGTGGGCGGCGCGGGGCCGCGGCGTACGCCCGCGCTGGCGGCGAAGTACGCCGCGGAGTTCAACCTCGGATTCGCCCCACCGGAGGAGATGGCACCGGCCTACGACCGGGTCCGGGCGGCCTGCGCCGACCAGGGCCGCGACCCGGGCACGCTCAGGCTGTCGGCCGCCCTCACCGTGAGCTGCGGCCGCGACGACGCGGAGGTGGCGCGGCGGGCGGCGAACATCGGCCAGGACCCGGCGGCCCTGCGCGAACGCGGCCTGGCCGGTACGCCGGCCGAGGTGGCCGACCGGATCGGTGCGTACGCCGAACTCGGCGTGTCGAGGTTCTACCTCCAGCTGCTCGAACTCACCGATCTGGACCAGGTGGAGCTGATCGCCGAGCAGGTCGCACCGCAGCTGCCGTGACGCGGCGACCCGGCGCGCCCGCTCGGTGCGCCGGGTGCTTCCGCTCAGCGCGCCGACCGGGCGCGGTGGTCGGCGACCCGCACCCGGTTGGCGCACCGCAGCGAGCAGAACCGCCGCCGGCCGTTGCGGGAGGTGTCCAGGAACACCGCACCGCAGCCCTCCCGGTCACAGCGCCCGAGCCGGTGCCCGGCCGCGTCGCAGACCACGTGGGCGAGGCCGGCGGCGGTCTGCGCCCGGACGCGGGTCACCACGTCGGGGTCCTCGGGGAAGTAGTGCAGGTGCGGTGGCCGGCCGCCGTGCCGGCTGACGAACGGCCGGCTCGCGCCGAGATCCAGCAGTTCGTTGACCAGGGCGACCTGGCGGTCCGGGTCGGGCTCGCCGTAGGCCCGGTCCAGGTGCGCGGCCCAGGCGGCCAGGTCGTCGGCGTCGCGCCGGGTCAGCCGCCCGGGGTCGATCTGGTGGGCGGCCAGGATCCGGGCCAGTTCGCCGATGTCCGGCGGGCCGGGCTGGTCGGCGGTCTCCCGGCACTGGTTGACCAGCGCGGTCGCCGGCCGCGCCGCCGACCCGCCGTAATGGTTGAAGTGCACAAGACCATGACAGCACGCTGGGCCCATGCCAGACCACGACCCCGCCCATCGCGACACCTGTCCCACCTGCGGCTGGCCGATGGCCGAGCTGACCAGCCCGGCCGATTCCGGAGGACCCGCCGATCCCGGGGGACCGGGCGAGCTGCTGTCCCGGCACGGCACCTCCGCCGGCACGGTGACGTACGTGCGGTGCGTCTGCGGCGGCCTCCTCGTCCTGGTGGCGGGCGGGCTCGCCGGTGGCGTCGCGGGTGATGCCGGGCCGTGGGAGAACGACCAGGGCGGCGCGGGTCACCGGGGCACGACCGCCTCACGAGGTGCCGCCTAGACTCGGCCCCGACGTACTTTCCGAACGAACAGGACCGGTCGTGAGCCACCCCGGCAGTGGGCCGCTGCGGATCATCCGCGGTGCCCTGCTCGCGGTCTGCTGCACCGCGCTGGCCGTCCTGGGCCACGTCGGTGCCGGCGGCGAACCACCGCCGGTGGCGGCGCTGGTGGCCGGCACTGTCATCGTCGGCGCGGCGTTCGCGGTGCTCGCGGACCGGCGCCGGGCGTTCGGCCAGATCCTGGCCGCCGCACTGGTGGCGCAGGTGATCTTCCACGCCGCGTTCTCCCTCGCGTGCGCGCACGGGTACGACCTCACGACCGGGACCACCCTCACGCCCAGCCCCGTCGCCGGCGCGGTGGCGGAGGTGTCACCCGGGCCGGTGATGGTGCTCGCCCACCTCGGCGCCGCCGTGGTGCTCGCGGCCCTGGCCGCGGCCGGTGAGACGCTCGTCTGGGTGGTGTTCCACCTGCTCGGGCTGGTGCGCGTGCCAGCCCTGACCCTGCCGTCACCCACCAGGGTCGGCGTCACCCCGGCGCGAAACCACGACGAGCTTCACCGAGCGCGCGAACTCCGGATCTGCCGAGCCCACCGGCGGCGAGGACCCCCGGCGGCGATGCCGGCTCCGGCCTGATCCGACGCAAACACCCGCCCTTCCGACTCCTCGGCCCGGGCGAGCGGACGACGTGCGTGCGGACGGCCGGTAGCCCACCGAACCGCCGTCCTGTCACCAGCGCGCGCAACTGGCGGCTCCCCGGCCCCATCCGCGCGTGGGTCCGCACCGAAGGGTTCTCATGCACGTCAGTCCGCCTCATCTCGCCCCCGCCTCACGATCGGTCCGTACGTCACTACGGCGGGCCGCGGTGGTCACCGGCACCGCCGCCGGTGCGCTGCTGCCTTTCACCGGGATCGCCTCCGCCCACGTGACCGTCAACCCTGGCGAGGCCGGACACGGCAGGCCCGGGACGCCCGGCGGAACCAGGCCATCCCGAGCACCCGGGAGACGGCGAGGTGCCAGGACGCGGGTGGTCGCCGTCGCGCTCGTACTCGCCGGGTGCCTGGGCCTGCAGGCCTGGTCGTCGGTTCCGGCGTTCGCCCACGCGGCGCTGGTCTCCAGCGACCCGAAGGACGGCGCGGTGCTCGACCGGCCGCCGCGGCGCATCACCCTGGAGTTCGACGACCCGATCTCCGGCAAGTTCGACTTCGTCGCCGTCAGCGGGCCCGACGGCGCCACCTACCAGTCCGGTCACCCGCGAGTGATGGGAAGCAAGCTGACCCAGCGGCTCGCTCGCCCCGGGCCGGCCGGCACCTACCAGGTCGCCTGGCGGGTGGTGTCCGCCGACGGGCACCCCGTGTCCGGGACGCTGAAGTTCACCACCCGCACCGCCGGGGGCGGGCACGGTACGCCGGCCACCACGCAGCCCGGGAAGCCCGGCACGCCCGGCACGCCCGGCACAAGGGGAGACGGCTCCACGGCCACCCCCGGAGCGACCGGCACGCCGTCCGCGTCAGGCCGGGATGACTCCTCCGGCACGCCGTGGTGGCCGATCGGCGTGGCGGTGCTCGTGGTGGCCGGCGGCGGTGCGGTGATCGCCGGCCGCCGGCGGCGCGACGGCGATCACGGCGACCCGCCGTCACCGGACGAGGGCTAGGTGGGGATCCTGTGAGCGTGACCGAACCTCGAGACGCCGGTAGCCGGCCGGACCGGGACGCCACCCGCCCCGGCACTGCCGGCCACTTCCCCTGGGTAGCGGCCGGATGGCTGCTGGCCGGGGTGGGCGTGCTCGTGATCGCCCTGGTGGTGGGCGGGGGACGGCCGAAGCCCGCCGCCCCGGGTCTGCCCGATCCCGGGATGCTCACCGGCTGGGGCCTGCCGATCGCCAAGCTGGCCATGGACCTCGCGGCCGTGGGCGCGGTGGGGTCGCTGCTGTTCGGGGTGCTCGCGCCCACCCGGGCCGGTGCGCTCGAGCCCGCCGCCACCCGGGCGGTACGCGGCGCGGCGGCCTGCGCGTGGGCGTGGGCGGTCGCCGCCGCGCTCACCCTGGCCTTCACCCTGTCGGACTTTCTCGGCATCCCGGTCACCCGGCTGGGTTACCGGGACAACCTGGCCGGTTTCGTCGCCGAGGTGACCCAGGGCCGGTCACTGGCGGTCGTCTTCCTGCTGGCGGTCATCCTGGCGGCCACCGCGCGCGGCGTACGTACGCTCAACGGCGTCGCCCTGCTGCTCGTACTGGCGGTCACCGCCACGCTTCCACCCGCGCTGACCGGCCACTCGGCCGGCGCCGCCGACCACGACATCGCCACCTCCAGCCTGCTGGTGCACATCGTCGCGGTGACGCTGTGGGTCGGCGGCCTGGTCGGCCTGGCGGTCTACGGCCGGCGGGCGACCACCCCCGCGCTGGGCAGCGCCGCCACCCGGTACAGCTCACTGGCCCTGTGGTGCTTCGCGGCCGCGGGCTTCTCCGGGCTGGTCAACGCGTGGGTACGCCTGGGCGGGATCGCTCCGCTGGTCACCTCGTCGTACGGCTGGCTGGTCCTCGGCAAGATCGCCGCGCTGGCCGTCCTCGGCTGGTTCGGCTGGTGGCACCGCCGCCGGACCCTGCCGGCCCTGGGCCGGAAGACGCCCGGTGGCTTCCGCCGGTTCGCGGCGGCGGAGGCGGCGGTGATGGCCGCCACGATCGGGCTGGCCGTCGCGCTGTCGCGGACGCCGACCCCGGTGCCGGAGGAGGTGGACCGCCAGTCGACCGCGCAGGCGCTGATCGGGTGGGCGGTCCCGCCGTTCTCCTGGTCGCACGTGCTCACCCTGTGGCGGCCGGACGCGCTGGTGCTGGTGGCCGCGGCCACCGGCGTGGTCCTCTACCTGCGCGGGGTCTGGCGGCTGCGCACCCGTGACCTGCGCTGGCCGGTCGGGCGTACGGTCAGCTGGTTGGCGGGCGTGGCGGTCACCGTCTTCGTGCTGTGCTCGGGTGTGGCGTCGTACGCCCCGGCGATGTTCAGCGTGCACATGGCCCAGCACATGACGCTCACCATGCTGTCGCCGATCCTGTTGGCCATGGGCGCTCCGGTGACGCTGGCGCTGCGCGCGCTGCCGGCCGGTCGCCGGGGCGAGGACGGCGGCCGGGAGCGGGGCATGCGCGAGTGGATCCTCACCGTGCTGCACAGCCGGGTGGTGCGGGTCGTCACCCATCCCCTGGTGGCGCTGGCGTTGTACGTGCTGAGCCTGTACGCCTTCTACTTCACCGGGCTGTTCGCCTCGGCGATGAGCAGCCATACCGGCCACCTGCTGATGACGTTCCACTTCCTGGCGGTAGGGTCGCTGTACTTCTGGCCGATCATCGGGCTGGACCCGATGCCGCGCCGCCTGCCGCCGGTCGGCCGGATGCTGTTGCTGTTCGCGTCCATGCCGTTCCACGCGTTCTTCGGCGTGATCGTGATGACCACCACGACGGTGCTCGGCGCGGAGTGGTTCGCCGGCCTGCGGCTGCCCTGGCTGGATCCGCTGGCCGACCAGAACGTGGGCGGCGGGATCGCCTGGGCCGCCGCGGAGGTTCCGGTGATCATCGTCCTCGGCGTGGTGTTCGCGCAGTGGGTGCGCGCCGACGCCCGCGAGGCGAAGCGGACGGACCGGCGCGCCGACGCCGGCGACAGTCGGCTGTCCGACTACAACGCGATGCTGGCCCGGCTGGCCGCCCGGGACGAGTCCGGCCGCTGACGGTCCGCCCGCCCGGTCCCGTCGTCGGAGTCAAGTCGTCCCGGGCGGGTGGCGCCGGCTCACCTCACCCGTGTATCTTGACGTCGAGATAATTGCGAGGGCCCGGGCCGCATCCGGACCCCGGCCGGTGCGCGCGGTGCGTCGGTGGGCAGGATGGCCGGCGGGCCCACAAGCAGGATCGACCGGGACCCACCGGGCCCTGACGGACAGATCCGACGGACAGATCCAAAGGACAAGGGGAGAGGGCCATGGCGAGCGTCGACAGCTTCGGAGCCAAGGGACAGCTCGAGGTCGGTGAGGCGTCGTACGAGATCTACCGGCTCGCCGCCTTCGACGGCGCCGAGCGGCTGCCGTACAGCCTGAAGATCCTGCTGGAGAACCTCCTGCGCACCGAGGACGGTGCCAACATCACCGCCGACGACATCCGTGCGCTGGCGCAGTGGGACGCGAACAGCGAACCCAGCAAGGAGATCCAGTTCACCCCGGCCCGGGTCATCATGCAGGACTTCACCGGCGTGCCCGCCGTGGTCGACCTGGCCACGATGCGTGAGGCGGTACGCGACCTTGGCGGCGACCCGGCGCGGATCAACCCGCTGTCGCCGGCCGAACTCGTCATTGACCACTCCGTCATCGCCGACGTGTTCGGTACGCCGGACGCGTTCGCCCGTAACGTCGAGATCGAGTACGAGCGCAACAAGGAGCGCTACCAGTTCCTGCGCTGGGGCCAGGGCGCCTTCGACGACTTCCGGGTCGTCCCGCCGGGCACCGGCATCGTGCACCAGGTCAACATCGAGCACCTCGCCCGGGTGGTCTTCGGCCGCGAGGTCGACGGCGCCCGCCAGGCCTACCCCGACACCTGTGTGGGCACCGACTCCCACACCACCATGGTCAACGGCCTCGGCGTCGTCGGCTGGGGTGTGGGCGGGATCGAGGCCGAGGCCGCGATGCTCGGGCAGCCGGTGTCCATGCTCATCCCGCGCGTGGTCGGCTTCAAGCTCAACGGTGAACTGCCCGAGGGCGCCACCGCCACCGACCTGGTGCTCACCATCACCGAGATGCTGCGCAAGCACGGTGTGGTCGGCAAGTTCGTGGAGTTCTACGGCCCCGGTGTGGGAGCGGTCCCACTGGCCAACCGCGCCACCATCGGCAACATGTCCCCGGAGTACGGCTCCACGATCGCGGTGTTCCCGGTCGACGAGGAGACCGTGCGCTACCTGCGGTTGACAGGCCGTCCGGACGAGCAGGTCGCGCTGGTCGAGGCGTACGCCAAGGAGCAGGGCCTGTGGCACGACCCCGAGCGCGAGGCCGCCTACTCCGAGTACCTCGAACTCGACCTGTCCACGGTCGTCCCGTCCATCGCCGGCCCGAAGCGGCCGCAGGACCGGGTGAGCCTCACCGACGCCAAGCAGGTCTTCCGCGGCGTGCTCACCGACTACGTGACCGCCGAGCCGAAGACGGACGGCGACGAGAAGGGCTACGACGAGGCGGCCGCGGAGTCCTTCCCGGCCAGCGACGCGCCCTCCTTCAGCGGTGACAACCACTCCGAGCAGCCGGCGGGCTACGCCTCCGCTGCCCGCGGTGCCGACGGCCGGCCGAGCGCGCCGACCCGGGTCACCCTCGCCGACGGCACCGAGTGCGAGGTCGACCACGGCGCCGTGGTGATCGCCGCGATCACCTCCTGCACCAACACCTCCAACCCGTCGGTGATGGTCGGTGCGGCACTGCTGGCCAAGAAGGCGGTCGAACGCGGCCTGAACCGCAAGCCCTGGGTGAAGACCACCCTGGCGCCGGGTTCGAAGGTCGTCATGGACTACTACGAGCGGGCCGGCCTCACGCCGTACCTCGAGAAGCTCGGCTTCAACCTGGTCGGCTACGGCTGCACCACCTGCATCGGCAACTCCGGCCCGCTCATCCCCGAGGTGAGCCAGGCGGTCAACGACGCCGACCTCGCCGCGGTGTCGGTCCTGTCCGGCAACCGCAACTTCGAGGGCAGGATCAACCCCGACGTGAAGATGAACTACCTCGCGTCCCCGCCGCTGGTGGTGGCGTACGCCCTCGCCGGCAGCATGGACGCCGACCTGAACACCGAGCCGCTCGGGCAGGACAAGGACGGCAACGACGTGTTCCTCGCCGACATCTGGCCCTCGGAGCACGAGGTCGAGGAGGTTGTCGCCGGCGCCATCGCCAGCGAGATGTTCACCCGCGACTACGCCGACGTGTTCGCCGGCGACGAGCAGTGGCAGGGCCTGCCCACCCCCGAGGGCGACCTGTTCGCGTGGGACGGGCAGTCCACCTACGTGCGCAAGCCGCCGTACTTCGAGGGCATGGCCGCCGAGCCCACGCCGGTGAGCGACATCACCGGTGCCCGGGTGCTGGCCAAGCTGGGCGACTCGGTGACCACCGACCACATCTCCCCGGCCGGCTCGATCAAGAAGGACAGCCCGGCCGGTGCGTACCTCCTCGAGAACGGCGTGCAGTTCCGCGACTTCAACTCCTACGGGTCACGGCGCGGCAACCACGAGGTGATGATCCGCGGCACCTTCGCCAACATCCGGTTGCGCAACCAGCTGGCGCCGGGCACCGAGGGCGGCTTCACCCGCGACTTCACCGCGGGCGGCGAGGTCGCCACGATCTACGACGCCTCCACCCACTACCAGGAGGCCGGCACGCCGCTGATCATCCTTGCCGGCAAGGAGTACGGCTCGGGTTCCTCCCGTGACTGGGCGGCCAAGGGCACCGCGCTGCTGGGTGTCAAGGCGGTGTTGGCGGAGTCGTACGAGCGGATCCACCGGTCCAACCTCATCGGCATGGGCGTGCTGCCGCTGCAGTACGCCGACGGCGAGTCGGCCGAGTCGCTCGGACTCACCGGCGAGGAGACCTTCGACGTGGTGGGGATCGAGGCGCTCAACGAGGGGGACACCCCGCGTGAGCTGACGGTGCGTGCGGACGGCAAGGAGTTCCGTGCGGTCGTCCGCATCGACACCCCGGGCGAGGCCGACTACTTCCGGCACGGCGGGATCATGCAGTACGTCCTGCGGTCCCTGCTCAGCCGCTGAGGTTCGCAAGCCCCGGGTAGACCTCAGCTCCGGGCAGAAGTCACCGTCGCCCCCGTCCCCACGATGCACGTGGGGGCGGGGGCGACGTCGTGGTACGGCGTTCGGGCGATGCTTCGCGCGCTCAGGCGGCCTCGTAGGCCTGGGTGGTGGGATACTCGCCGGCCTCCTCGTCGGTGGCGGCGCGCCGGCGCAGGGCCGCGGCGCCGATCAGCACCAGGAGCAACCCGCCGGCGGCGATCCACGCACCAGGCTGGAGGTCGGCGACCCCGAACTGCCCCGCGCCGTTCGCGAAGGCGATCCGGACCACCCACAGCCCGACGGTGGCCGCACCGAGCAGGAACGACAACCACAGCAGCACCCGCACCAGGAGCAGTGCGCCCAGGATGCCGATCGCGCCGGCGACCGCGAGCGGAGCGGCCATCGACGTCCAGTAGTTCAGCGTCTGGCCGGTCAGGTCCTTGACCTCGGGCCGGGTGAGGAGCTCCTGCAGGCGAACCTGTTGTGGCGAGCGGTTTCCCAGCCAGTCGAAATAGGCGCCGCTCGCGATCGCGATGGCTCCGATGGTGGCGAGTACCGCCGCCCGAGGACGAACGATTGTCATGGCCGGACCTCCAGCGTCGTGCCGATCCCCGTGTGGCTGCCCCCGCGACTCTCGACTGAGCAACCTACCCCAATCCGGCCCGCCGGTGGGGAAGGAAGATCCGGACCGGGGCGGCTCAGGTCCGCTGATCCCCGCGCGGGCGCACCAACGGGAACAGCAGCGTCTCCCGGATCGACCGGCCGGTCAGCGTCATCACCAGCCGGTCGATGCCCAGACCGAGGCCGCCGGCCGGCGGCATGCCGTACTCCAGCGTGCGCAGGAAGTCCTCGTCGAACTGCATCGCCTCGGGGTCGCCGCCGGCGGCCAGCAGCGACTGCGCGGTCAGCCGGCGGCGTTGCTCCACCGGGTCGGCGAGCTCGGAGTACGCCGTGCCGAGCTCGACGCCGAACACCACGAGGTCCCAGCGTTCGGCGAGGCGCGGGTCGTCGCGGTGCGGCCGGGTGAGCGGGGAGACGTCGGTGGGGAAGTCGGTGTAGAACGTCGGGCCGAGGGTGTTCGGCTCCACCAGCGCGTCGTACACAGCGAGCACCGCCGCACCGGCGCCGGCCGACGCGTCGACGTGGACGTTCGCGCGGGCGGCGTACCGGCGCACCGTCTCGGCGTCGGTGCCGGGCCCCACCTCCTCACCGAGTGCCGCGCTCACCGCCGCGTGCACGCTCACCACCGGCCACTCCGCGGCGAGGTCGACCTCGATGGTTGCTCCGGCGGTTCCCTTGCTTCCGGGGGTTCCGGCGGTTCCGGCGGGCTTGGTTCGCCTGAGCACCGTGCCGCCGTGCACCGCCCGGCAGGCGGCGCGGACGAGGTCGCAGGCCAGCAGGCGCATGGAGTGGTAGTCGCCGTACGCCTGGTAGGCCTCCAGCATCGTGAACTCCGGGTTGTGTGTCGCGTCGGCGCCCTCGTTGCGGAAGTTGCGGTTCAGCTCGAAGACCTGCTCCAGCCCGCCGACGAGCAGCCGCTTCAGGTACAGCTCCGGGGCGATCCGCAGGTAGAGCGGCAGGTCGTAGGCATTGATGTGGGTGGTGAACGGCCGGGCGTTCGCGCCGCCGTGCACCGGCTGCAGCATGGGGGTCTCCACCTCCTCGTACCCCCCGGCCCGCAGGGTGTCGCGAACCGCCGCCACCACGGCGCGGCGTTGCGCGAACAGGGCCCGGCTGTCGGGCCGGGTGGCCAGGTCGACGGCGCGCTCGCGAACCCGCGCCTCCGCGTCGGTACGGCCGTGCCACTTGTCCGGCAGGGGACGCAGGCACTTCGCCGTCAGCGCCCAGCCGCTCGCGCGGACGGTGAGCTCCCCGGACCTGGTCGTACCGACGTGGCCGGTGACGCCCACGTGGTCGCCGAGGTCGACGTGGTGCTTCCACCGGGTGAGCGCCGTCGGGTCGGTCAGGTGCCGCCGGTCGAGCATGACCTGCAGGTCGCCGGTGCCGTCACGGACGGTGGCGAACGCCAGTCCGCCGAACGTACGCAGGCCGACCACCCGGCCGGTCACGCCCACCTGCCGGGTCGTCCAGGTGTCGGGCGCGAGGCCGGCGAACTGCGCCACCACGTCGGCGGCGCAGGCGGTCCGGGGATAGCCGACGGGATAGGGATCGACGCCTTCCGCGCGCAGCCGGCGCAGCTTGTCCCGGCGGACGCGTTCCTGTTCGGGCAGGGCGCGTTCGCGGCAGGCCTCCAGCCGGTCGAGGTCGGCGGCCGGGTCCTCGCCGGGAAGGGTGCCGGCGTCGGGCCCCTCGATGACCGGTGGCTGGATCGTGCCGGCGGCCCCGGCTCTCCCGGCGGCACCGGCAGCACCAGCAGCACCGGCACTGGCGCCACCGGCGGTAGCCGCCCGGGTCGGCACCTCCGGCGCCAGCCCGCGTGCGCCGGCCCGGCGCAGCCGGCGGCCCGGCCAGACTGGTACGGGGACCAGGCCCTCCGCGATCCCGGACGCCACCGCGATCCTGGGCAGGTCGGGCGACCTCGGGTAGCACAGGAAGCGCGTCACCCACTCAGGCTCGAACTTCGCGTTCGCGCGGTACAGCGCCTCGATCTGCCACCAGCGCGAGGCGAGCAGTAGCGTCCGCCGCCACACCCGGGCGACCGGTCCGGCGCCGATCTCGGCCCCCTCCACCAGCCCGGAACGGAAGATCGCGAAGTTGAGCGAGATCCGGTCGACGCCGAGCGCCCGCGCCGCCTCGACCAGCCGGGACACCATCAGCTCGACCACACCGTTGGGTGCCACGGGCGCGCGGCGCATCAGGTCCAGGGATAGGCCGCGCCGACCCCAAGGTGCGAACGACAACAGGGCGCGCCGGTAGCCGTGCCGGTCCAGGCACTCGACCAGGACGCACCGGCCGTCGCGCGGGTCGCCGAGCCGGCCGAGCGCCATCGAGAAGCCGCGTTCACCCTGCGTACCCCGCCACCGGTCGGCGTCCGAACCGATCTCGGCCAGCTCGTCGGCGGGGATGTCCGCGTGCCGCCGGATCCGGCAGGTGTAGCCCAGCCGCTCCAGCCGCTGCACCGCCTGTCGTACGCCACGCATCCGGCGCCCGGCCAGGTCGTAGTCGGCCACCCGGAGCACCGCCTCGTCGCCGAGTTCGAGGACGTGCAGGCCGGCGTCGGCGTAGGCGTGCGCACCCGCCTCGGTCGTTCCCATCACCGCCGGTGCCCAGGCGTAGCGGCGGGCCTCGGCGAGCCAGGCACGGATCGCCGCCGGCCACTGCCGCGGGTCGCCCACCGGGTCGCCGGAGGCCAGGCTGACCCCGGCCACCACGCGGTAGGTGACCGCCGCCGCGCCGGAGGAGGCGAACATCGCCGACTTGTCGTGGCGGGTGGCGAAGTAGCCCAGGGAGTCCTCGGCGTACGTCGTCAGCAGCGAGCGAAGCTGCCGGTCGCCGTCCGGAGTCTGGTAGAGCGTCTTGCGGCGCGGGCGGAACAGCACCCAGGCGCCGGCCAGCTGGACGGCCGCGCCGAGCAGGCCGAGGAAGACCGACACCGGGTGCGGAGGCGGGGGAGTGGACAGCTCGCGGAAGAGATCGAACCGGTTCGTGGTGGCGTCGGTCCCGCCGGTCAGGAACACCAGCACGGTCTCCGCCCGGTCACCGACGGATGCGATCTGCCCGGGGAAGAGGGCCAGCGCCGCCATCCCGAGCACGAACCCGGCGACGATGGCGACCGCCACCGTGGCCAGTGCCCGCCAGCCGGCCCGCGGCGCGACCTCGGCGTCGAACGCGGGCCGGGCCAGGACCAGGATCACCAGCACCGCCGTGAGGACGGCCAGGCTGAGCAGGCCGTGGTGCAGGACGACGACCTCGGCGACGTCGTATGCCATGTTCGGGACGATCAGCGCCAGGACGAGGAACCACCAGGCGATCCGCTTGCGCCGCCGGACCGCGGCGGCGAGGATCCCGAGGTACGCCGCGTAGGCGAGGTTCGGCTGGGCGCCGATGGTGGTCAGCTCGATCAGGTCGCGCACGGGTTCCAGCACGCGCCGCAGCCCCGGGAAGAGCGCGGTGACCACACAGAAGACCGCGACCGCGATCAGGAAGCGCGCGATCCAGGTCGCCAGGACGGCTGCCCTGGCGTCCTTGCGAGGAGCCATCCGGCTACCTCACCGGCCCCGCGCAGGCAGCCGGGACACGCAGCGGGTCGGGACGCACGCCAGGCAGCATAGAAGGTCTTCCTGGTCACAGGGCCGCGCGTACCTTCGCGGCGTACTCCCGGGCCTCGTCCTCGTCGGCGTACTTGTGCCGCGGCCAGAAGAATCCCCGCAAACCGTCTCCCTTGGTGCGCGGCACCACATGGGTGTGCAGGTGCGGGACGCTCTGACTGACCCGGTTGTTGACCGCGACGAACGAGCCCTTCGCGCCGAGGCCGGTCTCCATCGCCCGGGCCACGCGCTGGACCGCCGCGAGATAGGGGTCGCGGAGTTCACCGGGCAGGTCCAGCAGAGTGTCGACGTGAGCGCGGGGGAGCACCAGCGTGTGGCCCTTGAACACCGGGCGTACGTCGAGGAATGCCACCACGTCCGGCTCGTCCAGCACCAGGTCGGCCGACCCGTCGGCGACGACGCCGCAGAACACGCAGCTGCCGGCGGCTGAGTCGGCTGGGTCGGCCGGCCCGGCTGAGTCGGTGTGCCCGGAGGGCCCGGAAGAACCCGGCGCGGCGGTAGGCATGGTGGACAGATTACGGCCTGTCCACCTCCGGACCGCAGAACCGCCGCGCGCCACCGGCGACATGACGTGCCGATTACGGCAACGTGCTCCGGCTGGTAAACCCTTGACGATCATGTGACGGAATAGTTGTCTGTGGCCCGTGACGCACCGGCCTGGTTCGCAGGCGTCGCTTCGGGCGGCAAACGTACGTCGGGTGCTGGCAGCGGTCCGGGCACACGGCGTACTCAGTCAGGCCGAGATCGCGCGGATCACCGGTCTCTCGCCGGCCTCGGTCTCCAACATCGTGCACCAGCTCGCCGACGCGGACGCCGTTGAGCTGTCCCCGGGGATCCGTGGTGGCCGGCGTGCGCAGGAGGTGCGCGTCCGTTCCGACGGCGGCCTGGTCGTCGGGCTGGACTTCGGCCACCGGCACATCCGGGTGGCGGTGTCCGACCTGCGGTTCGTCGTACGCGCCGAACGCCGGGTGGAGTGCGACGTCGGAGCGTCGGCACTGTCGGCGCTCGCGGTCGCGGAGAAGCTCGTCGGCGAGCTGCTGGACGAGATCGGCACCACCAAGTGCGGAATCCGGGCCGTGGGGCTCGGCCTGCCGGCGCCGATGGGTCCCGACGGCGGCACTCTGGCGGCCTGGCCGATCCTGCCGAGCTGGTCGACCATCGACCCCGCCCGGCACCTCGCCGAGCGGCTGGGCGCGCCGGTGTACGCCGACAACGACGCCAACCTGGGCGCCCGCGGCGAGCTGTACTTCGGTGCCGGGCGCGGCGTGTCCGACCTCGCCTACATCAAGGCGGCCACCGGCCTGGGTGCCGGGCTGGTGGTGGCCGGGAACGTCTACCGCGGGTTCGCCGGCTCCGCCGGTGAGATCGGTCACCTCACCATCGACGAGATGGGGCCGGTGTGCTCCTGCGGCAACCGCGGCTGTCTGGAGACGATGGTGGGCGCGCCGTACCTCCTGGAACTCATCCGGTACAGCCACCCCGACGTGCGGACGGTGGAGCAGCTGGTGACCTGCGCGCTGTCCGGTGACGGCGGCTGCCAGCGGGTGGTCGCCGACGCGGGCCGGCACATCGGGTTCGTGGCCGCCAACCTGTGCAACGTCGTCAACCCCGAGCGGGTGGTGGTGGGCGGTGACCTGGCGGCCGCCGGCGACCTGCTGCTGGAGCCGCTTCGGTCAGCGATGCCCCGGTATGCCGTGGTCACGGTGGCGTCGACCCCGGTGGTGGCGGCGCTGACGGGGGAGCGGGCGGAGGTCCTCGGGGCGCTCGTCCTCGCGGTCGAGCAGTTCCAGCGCCGGCACGACCAGAACGACGGCGCCGACGCTGCTGACGACGACCGGGGCAGGGAGCAGTCGGCGAGCGAGCACTCGGGCAGGGAACGGCAAGGCAGTGAGCAGCTTGGGAGGGAGCACGCGGGCGGGAGCGCCGCCGGCGCCTCCTCGCGTGGCGGCTCGGCCGGCGCCCCGGGCTCCCGCGCAGAGGCCGGCCTGGCCAACGGGCGTCTCTCGGCGGTCGGTGACCCCGCGCCGGACCTCGGCGCGGCGGGTCGCAACCTGCTCGGCGGCCCTGCCTAGCCTGTTGGCGGCCCCACGTGATCGGCTCGGTCCGGAGTGCCCCACCGTGTCCTGGTCGTCACCCCGGGTGCCGATCCGGGCGTGGCGTACGTTACTCACCAGTCCAGGTCCCACCCGCGGGCCGCGCGGCACTCTAGACTCGACCCCAGCCGGTGACGGTCGACAACGCGTGGGAGGTAGCTGGCATGGGTGTGCTCGAGAAGGTACGGGAACCAGCCGACCTCAACGCTCTGTCCGACGAGCAGCTCACCACCCTCGCCCGCGAGATCCGCGACTTCCTGGTGGCCAAGGTCTCCCGCACCGGCGGCCACCTGGGCCCCAACCTCGGCATCGTCGAGCTCACCCTCGCCCTGCACCGGGTCTTCGAGTCCCCCCGGGACCGGATCATCTTCGACGTCGGCCACCAGGCCTACGTGCACAAGATGCTCACCGGCCGCCAGGAGGGATTCGACCTGCTCCGCCAGAAGGGCGGCCTGTCGGGTTACCCCAGCCGGGCGGAGTCCGAGCACGACGTGGTGGAAAACTCCCACGCCTCGGCCTCCCTGTCGTACGCCGACGGCCTGGCGAAGGCCTACCAACTGCGCGGTGAGGACCGGCACGTCGTCGCGGTGATCGGCGACGGCGCCCTGACCGGCGGGATGGCCTGGGAGGCGCTGAACAACATCGCCGGTGCCAACGACCGGCCGCTGGTGATCGTGGTCAACGACAACGGGCGTTCCTACACCCCGACCGTCGGCGGCATCGCCGACCACCTCACCGCCCTGCGCACCGACCCCCGCTACGAACGCGTCCTGGACCTCGTCAAGCGCTCACTGAGCCGCACCCCGCTGGTCGGGCCGCCGCTCTACGACGTTCTGCACGGCATCAAGCGCGGGCTCAAGGATGTGATGGCGCCGCAGGGACTGTTCGAGGACCTCGGGATGAAGTACGTCGGACCCGTGGACGGCCACGACCGCGAACTCGTCGAGCACGCCCTGGAGCAGGCGAAGAACTTCGGCGGGCCCGTCATCGTGCACTGCGTGACCCGCAAGGGCTTCGGGTACGACATCGCCGAGCAGGACGAGGCCGACTGCTTCCACAGCCCCTCGGGCGCGTTCGACCCGCTGACCGGCACTCCCGTGGCCGCGCCGGGCGCGAAGTGGACCAACGTCTTCCGCGACGATCTGGTCGAGCTGGGCCGGGAGCGCCCCGACATCGTGGCCATCACCGCCGCCATGCAGCACCCGACGGGGCTGGACGCGTTCGCCCGCGAGTTCCCCGAGCGGTCCTTCGACGTGGGTATCGCCGAGCAGCACGCCGTGACGTCGGCGGCCGGTCTGGCAATGGGCGGAATGCACCCGGTGGTGGCGATCTACTCCACGTTCCTCAACCGCGCGTTCGACCAGATGCTGATGGACGTCGCCTTGCACCGGTGCGGCGCGACGTTCGTGCTCGACCGGGCCGGCGTGACCGGTGAGGACGGCCCGAGCCACAACGGCATGTGGGACATGTCGATCCTGCAGGTCGTACCCGGCCTGCGGCTCGCCGCTCCGCGCGACGGTGCCCGGCTGCGCGAGCTGCTCCGCGAGGCGGTCGCGGTCGACGACGCACCGACCGTGCTGCGGTTCCCCAAGGGTGCGCTGCCCGACGACCTGCCCGCTCTCGAACGCCGGGACGGTGTGGACGTCCTGGTCCGCGAGGGCGACACCGACGTCCTGCTCGTCTGCGTCGGCTCGATGGCGGCCACCGGAGTCGAGGTGGCCGCCCGGCTCACCGGTCAGGGCATCGGCGTCACCGTCGTCGACCCGCGCTGGGTGAAGCCGGTCAATCCCGTCCTGGTCGACCTCGCCCGCACCCACCGGCTCGTGGTGTCGCTGGAGGACAGCGGCCGGGTAGGCGGGTGCGGCGCAGCTCTCGGGCTGGCCCTGTCCGACGCCCGGGTCGGCACGCCGCTGCACGTCGCCGGCATCGCCCAGCGGTTCCTGGATCACGACAAGCGGCCCCAGTTACTGGCGGAGATGGGACTCGGTGCCCAGGACCTCGCCCGCGACATCGTCGAGCGCATGGCACATGCCGACGACGCCGCTCTGGTGACGGACGATCACGACGCGGTGTCACGCGGGTAACCACCCGCATCTGTCCGCTGACCTGCGCTGATGGCCGGGGGGACCCCGCTGGCCGACCAAGGTCCGGTCCTCTACCTTGGTGCGATGAATTCTCAGGATCCGCGCGGGTCGACGTCGGTCATGCGCACCAAGCCGGTCGAAATGGCCATCTCCGACACCGAGGAGCCAGAGCACCGGCTGAAGAAGAACCTCGGTGCGCTCGACCTCACCGTCTTCGGGGTCGGTGTCACGATCGGCGGCGGTCTGTTCGTGCTCACCGGTACGGCCGCGGCGACGTACGCCGGCCCCGCGGTGGCGCTGTCGTTCGTGATCGCCGCGGTGGCGTGCGGGCTGGCGGCACTGTGCTACGCGGAGTTCGCCTCGACCGTTCCGGTGGCCGGTTCGGCGTACACCTTCTCCTACGCCACTCTCGGCGAGCTGATCGCGTGGATCATCGGCTGGGACCTCATCCTGGAGTTCTTCGTCGGCGCCGCGGCGGTGTCCAGTGGCTGGTCGGGATATCTCGCGAGCGCGTTGCAGGGTACGCCGCTGCAGATACCCGCGGCGGTGGCCAACACCAAGGACGGGTTCATGAACCTCCCGGCCGGGCTGCTCGTCCTGGCGCTGACCGCGGTGCTCGTCATCGGCATCAAGCTGTCCAGCCGGATCAACCAGGTCGCCGTCGCGATCAAGGTGGGCGTGGCGCTGCTGTTCGTGCTGGCCGGCATCTTCTTCGTCAAGGCCGCCAACCTGACGCCGTTCGTACCGCCGAGCCAGCCCACCAAGGGCGGCGGCGGCAGCCTCACCGAGCCGCTGATCCAGGTGTTGTTCGGCATGCAGCCGGGATCGTTCGGCTGGGCCGGAGTGGTGAGCGGCGCGGCGGTCGTGTTCTTCGCGTTCATCGGCTTCGACGTGGTGGCCACCACCGCTGAGGAGACCCGCAAGCCGCAGCGCAACCTGCCGATCGGAATCATCGCCTCGCTGGCGATCTGCACCGTCCTCTACGTCACCGTCAGCCTCGTGGTGACCGGCATCCAGAGCTACAAGAAGATCGACCCCGCCGACGCCGCGCCGCTGGCCACCGCCATGACCCACGCCGGCCACCCCGCGCTGGCCAGGATCATCTCCGTCGGCGCCGCGGTCGGGATCATCGTGGTGGTGATGATCCTGCTGCTCGGGCAGAGCCGGGTCGCGTTCGCGATGGCCCGCGACGGCCTGCTGCCGCCGGTGTTCGCCAAGGTCCACCCCAGGTTCCGTACGCCCTACGTCGTCACCATCGTGGTCGGCATCGCGGCGGCGCTGCTCGCGGCCTTCACCTCGATCGACGTGCTGGCCGAACTCGTCAACGTCGGAACCCTGGCGGCGTTCATCCTGGTCAGCATCGGTGTGCTCGTCCTGCGCAGGTCCCGACCCGACCTCCAGCGCGGCTTCCGCACGCCGCTGGTGCCGGTGCTGCCGATCGTCTCGGCGCTGGTGTGCTTCTACCTCATGCTCAACCTCGCGGTGGAGACCTGGCTGCGGTTCCTGGTGTGGATGGCGATCGGCCTGGTCATCTACTTCGCCTACGGCCGTCGGCGGTCCCGGCTGGTGACCGGCAACGTCGAGGCCGGTGGCAAGGGAGGCCGCGCAGGCAGGCGCTAGTTCCAGCTGGGCTGTCTTGGGGGGGAGCTGCCTTGCGGTGGAGCTGGCTTCGGGATCGGGGCGAGCTGGGAAGACTTATGGGGCCTATGACACCCACAAGTCTTCCCAGCTCGCCGTTGAACTGCCGTCGCGTAGAACCTGGCGTCTTCGCCGTCGAGTCGGACGTAGTCGGATTCCTCTGCCGTGCATCCGCGCGGGCGATTCTTCCGCGGAAGAACTCCGGGGCCCGATGGTGCCGTCCCGCGTACCCGCCCCGGGCGATCAACTGGTTCTCGGGCCTGGGCAGGCAGCGCACGGATTCTTCCGCGGAAGAATCCGGCTGCTGCTTCTCCCGCCTCGGGCGGATCAATCGGTCCGTCAGGTGATCCCTGGGAGGCGGCCCCGATTCTTCCGCGGAAGAATTCCCGCGCCGCCAAGCGGACCTCCCGGCGAGCAGGCGCACCCCAGCCAGAAGAGTGAAGACCTGCGGGGTCTCCAACCACCGGAACCCTTCGCATTACCCTGACCGTCGTCAGGTTGGCTCGGGGCCGCAAGAACGCCGGCATTCTTCCGCGGAAGAATGCCCGGTCTCGACACATCAGCCCCTGCCCGCTTCCGGCGGTCGACCGGGACCGGTAGATGTGACCTCGGCCCGGCTTCGGCTGTAGCTAGGGCGACTTCCGCGGACGAATGCCCGGGTCCCGACACAGCTGTCGTCGCCCGCTTCTGGCGGTCGACCTGGTATCGGCGGACGTGACGTCGGCCCGGTTCGGCTGCGGCATTCTTCCGCGGAAGAATCGCCCCGGCAGCGGCGTCCAATCCCCGAGCGGTGACCACGCGTGCTGCGGTCGGTTCCCCGGCGCTGTCGGTGATGATTTCTTCCGCGGAAGAATGCTGCGGAGGTGCTGGACCCGGCTGAATGGCTTGCTGTTGGGCCGGCGGTTCACGCGATCAACGGCCCGCGAGGCCGAGCCGCTCGACATCGGGCGCGCCCCATCCTTCGTGCGAACGAAATGACGCGGGCCGCACCAGTGGTGCGGCCCGCGTCGGCAGGGTGGAGCGTCTCGTCGAGAGACCCGGCTGCGGATCCGGATTCGCCGAACCGGTCGCCGGGCCGGTCGCGGGGTCCCGGTCCCGGTCGCCGCGCCGGTCGCAGGGCAGCTCGTCGGCCGGATCGTGAGTTGGTCGTACGACGATCAGACCGGCAGGCTGGCGACCCCCGCCGGGAGGAAGCGCCGTCCGCCGACCCGCTCGGCGATCCCGCTGCGGTCGAGGTAGGGCGTGATGCCGCCCAGGTGAAACGGCCAGCCCGCGCCGAGAAGCATCGCGAGGTCGACGTCGGGTGCGTCAGCGACAACGCCGTCGTCCAGCAGCCGGCGTACCTCGTCGGCTACCGCCGCCATCGCGCGCTCGCGTACCTGCTCCGCGGTGGACGGCTGGTCGCCCTGCTCGAGCAGGGCGCGGGTGTCGTCGTCGAGGTACGGCTTTCCCTGGGCATCCCACGACCACAGGCCGGGCTTGTTCGCCGCGACCAGCCGCTGCAGGTTGGGGGAGACGTAGAACCGGTCGGGGAACGCCTCGTGCAGGGTTTCGGCCACGTGCAGCCCGACCGCCGGGCCGACCAACTGCAGCAGCACGAACGGCGTCATCGGCAGGCCGAGCGGAAGAACTGCCTGGTCCGCGACCTCCACCGGCGTTCCCTCGTCGACGCAGCGGGTCACCTCGCCCATGAACCTCGTCAGGATGCGGTTGACGACGAACGCCGGAGCGTCCTTGACCAGAATCGCGTTCTTCTTCAGGCCCTTGGCGGTGGCGAACGCAGTGGCCAGGCTGGCGTCGTCGGTACGCTGCCCGCGGACGACCTCCAGCAGCGGCAGGATCGCCACCGGGTTGAAGAAGTGGAACCCGACCACGCGTTCGGGATGGGCCAGCTTGCTCGCCATCGTGGTGACCGACAACGACGAGGTGTTGGTGGCGAGGACGCACTCGGGCGAGACGATCCCCTCCAGTTCGGCGAACACCTGCTGCTTGACCTTCATCTCCTCGAAGACGGCCTCGAGCACGAAGTCGCAGTCGGCGTAGACGGTCTTGTCGGTGGACCCGCTGACCAGTGCCTTGATCCGGTTGGCCTGGTCACCACTGACCCGGCCCTTGGCGGCCAGCTTGTCCACCTCGCCGCGGACGTACGACATGCCCTTCTCGACCCGCTCGTCGTCGATGTCGGTGAGCACCACGGGTACCAGCAGCCGGCGGGCGAACAGCAACGCCAGCTGACTGGCCATCAGGCCCGCGCCGACGATGCCGACCTTCGTCACCGGCCGGGCCAGCGACTTGTCCGGAACGCCGACCGGCTTCTTCGCGCGCCGCTGCACCAGGTCGAACGCGTACAGCCCGGACCGGAACTCCTCGCTCATCAGCAGGTCGGCCAGGGCGTCGTCCTCCAGGGCGAAACCCTCCTCCTTGGAGCAGGTCTTCGCCGCCTCGATGATGTCGAGGGCACGCTGCGCTGCCGGCGCCGCGCCGTGCAGCTTCGCGTCGACGAACGCGCGGCCGCGGGCGACGGCCGCGTCCCACGCCTCGCCCCGGTCGACCGGCGCCCGCTCCACCTGGGTCCGCCCGGTGAGCACCTGACCCGCCCAGTCGAGGGAGCGTTCGAGGAAGTCGGCGCCCTCGAACGTCGCGTCGGCGATGCCGAGCGGCTGCACCTGCGGTCCCCGCAGCATGCGGTTGTTGTTCAGCGCGTTCTCGATGATCACCTTCACCGCGCGGTCGGCGCCGACGAGGTTGGGCAGCAGCCAGGTGCCGCCCCAGCCGGGCAGGATGCCGAGGAAACACTCGCTGAACGCCACCGCCGGCGCCGAGGCGATGACCGTGCGGTAGGTGCAGTTGAGCGCGACCTCCAGGCCGCCGCCGATCGCCAGGCCGTTGACGAACCCGAACGACGGTTTGCGGCCGTCGTCGAGCTTGCCGAACACCTCGTGGCCGTACCGCGCGATCTCCTTGGCCTGCTCGCGCCGCGTGATCCTGGGCATGCCGCTGATGTCGGCGCCCGCGGCGAGGATGAACGGCTTGCCGGTGATGCCGATCGCCGCTACGTCCTCGCGGGCGAGCGCGGACTCGATGGCCGCGTCCAGCTCGGCCAGTCCCTTCGGCCCGAACGAGTTGGGCCGGGTGTGGTCGAGCCCGTTGTCGATGGTGATCAAAGCCATCGTTCCGGCGCCGTACGGAAGGTCGACGTCACGCACGTGCGCGTGCGTGACCACCTCGTCGGGGAAGACGTCGGCGAAGTCCCGGGTCAGGGCGGTCGGGCTGGTCACGGTGCCTCCTGAAGCGCTTCGGTCGTGGTGCCCGCTCACGCGGCGCCTTGCCAGTGGGGGTTCTCCCAGATGACGCTGCCGCCCATGCCGATACCGACGCACAGTGTGGTGAGGCCGTAGCGCACGTCCGGACGGTCCTCGAACTCCCGCGCCAGCTGCAGCATCAGCCGCACCCCGCTGGAGGCCAGCGGGTGCCCGACGGCGATCGCGCCGCCGTAGGGGTTGAGCCGCGGGTCGTCCTCACGCAGGCCGAAGTGGTCGCAGAACGCCAGCACCTGCACGGCGAACGCCTCGTTGATCTCGATCAGCCCGATGTCGTCCATCGTCAGGCCGGCCTTGGCGAGCACCTTCTCGGTGGCGGGGATGGGCCCTTCACCCATCACCTCCGGCTCCACCCCGACGAAGGAGTAGGCGACAAGCCGCATCTTCGGCGTGAGCCCCAGCTCCTTCGCGACCTCCTCCGACGCCAGCAGGCAGGCGGTGGCGCCGTCGTTGAGGCCGGCGGCGTTGCCCGCCGTCACCCGGCCGTGCGGGCGGAACGGCGTGCGCAGCTGGGCGAGTCCTTCGACGGTGGTGTCCGGGCGGGGCGGCTCGTCGACCGTGGCCAATCCCCAGCCCTCCTCGGTGCTGCGCGTCGCGATCGGCACCAGGTCGGGCTGGATGGTGTTGTCGGCGTACGCCTTGGCCAGCTTGCGCTGGCTGGCCGCGGCGTAGGCGTCGGCGCGCTCTTTGGTGATGCCGGGGAAGCGGTCGTGGAGGTTTTCCGCCGTCTGCCCCATCACCAGCGCGGACGGGTCGACCAGCTTCTCGGAGATGATCCGGGGGTTGGGGTCGACGCCCTCGCCCATCGGGTGGTGGCCCATGTGCTCGACTCCACCGGCGATCACGACGTCGTAGGCGCCGAAGGCGATGCCGGACGCGGTGGTGGTCACCGCGGTCATCGCGCCCGCGCACATCCGGTCGACGGCGAAGCCGGGAACGGTCTTGGGCAGCCCGGCCAGCAGGGCGGCGGTGCGCCCGATGGTCAGGCCCTGGTCACCGGTCTGTGTGGTGGCGGCGATGGCGACGTCGTCGACCCGCTCCGCGGGCAGGCTCGCGTTGCGGCGAAGCAACTCGCGGATGCACTTGATCACCAGGTCGTCGGCGCGGGTCTCGGCGTACATGCCGCCCGCCTTGCCGAACGGCGTACGGACGCCGTCCACGAAGACCACGTCACGGAGCTCACGGGGCACGTCGCTCTCCTCGTCGTCGGACCGTCGGGGGTGCCTGACCGGGCATCCTGACTGGGGTGCCTGGCCGTTGCCTGACTGCCGGGTTGGCCGCCGAGCTGCCCGGCCGGGTAGCCGGAACACGCCCGACAACTCTGATGCTACTCACTGGTAACAAGAATGCGCGGCATCCGGGTCAAGTCCTCGGTCCCGAGCCGCCGCGGGGACCCTCCACCTGCGGGGGCGGATGGTGCTTCAGCGCCTCGCGGCGCGAAAGCGGGGCAAGCCGGTCCTCCTGCTCGGCGACGTAGGCAAGCACCCAGGCGGGGTCGGTCCGGGCGTACTCGCGCAACGCCCAGCCGATCGCCTTGCGCAGAAAGAATTCCGGTCTCTCCAGGCTCGGCTCCAAGCACGCCCGCAGGAGGGCGGTGTCGGTGGCACCCTTCGCCTTCAGTTGGGCCAGGATCGCCACCCGGCGCAGCCAGATGTCCTCGCCCACGGCCCAGGCGAGCAGGACCGGAGCGACGGTCGCGGGGTCTTCGGCCAGGATCGGGCCCACCCGGTTGGCGGCGATCTCGTCGACGAAGTCCCACCAGGCACCGGTCACCGCGAGATGCTCGTAGAGGGGCAGCGTGCCCGCGTCCTGCCAGCCCCGGTAGTCACGAAGCCCGGTCAGTGCGAGTGCGGCGTAGCGCTCCTCGCGGAAGGCCGCGTCGTCCCACAGGGCGCGGACGGTGGCCGCCCAGGACGCACGGTCCTGGACAGGGTGTGCGGGCAGCACCTCGCGGCAGACCTGTTTCAGGACCGGCGCGGGTACGCCCCGGAACGGCATCGCCGACTTCATGTAGGCCTGCATCCGCTCCGCGCGCTCGGGGTCGCCGACCGCGGCCAGGCCTGCCCGCACGGCCTCGACCAGCTGCCGGTCAGCCTCGGGACGGCCGTGCGCCGGGGGTGACGTTTCCGACGATCGTGGGTTCACGTCGCGGAGCATACGAGCCCGCTCCGACAAGCCGAGGACACCGCGTGGCCGTGAGGTCAGGCAGGGCCGGGAAAGCAGGCCGACAGATCAGGTGGGGGTGACTCAACTCAGGTGGGACCGGCAACTCAGGCAGGCTCGGGCAGATGCGCGGCGAGCGCCTGCGCCAGCGCACCCGCGGCGAGCTCGACCTGCCATTCGCGGGCACCCCGCTCCCGCAGCGCCTGGGCAACCGCCTCCGGCGTCGGGTCGGCGGGCGGGTCCCACGCGAGCCGGCGTACCGAGTCAGGCGCAAGAAGGTTCTCCACCGGCAGCTCGAACCGGTCGGCGATGGCGTGCAGGCTCGTCCGGCAGGCGGCCAGCCGCGCCGCCGCGGAGGGGTCGCGGTCGGCCCACGCGCGGGCGGGTGGCGGTCCGTCGTACGGCATGGTGTGCTCGGGCAGCTCGTCGTCGGCGAGCTCGCGCGCCTGCCGCACCGCCGACCACCACAGGTCGAGGTCACGGCGGGCGGCGCGGTTCTCGAACGGCCCGAGTGCTGCCAGCTGCGCCCGGCTGGTCGGCTTGGTGCTCGCCGCCGTGATGATGGCGAGGTCGCTCAGCACCCGGCCGGGGGAGATGTCGCGCCGGCGGGCGGTCTCGTCGCGCGCCGTCCACAACGAGCGGACGAACGCCATCTCGCGGCGGTTGCGGATCCGGTGGATGCCGGAGGTGCGCCGCCAGGGGTCGCGCCGGGTCTCCCGCGGCTGGTGCCCGACGAGCGCGTCGAACTCCTGGGTGGCCCACTCACGCTTGCCGGTGGAGTCCAACGCGTCGGCCAGGACGTCGCGCAGCTCCACCAGGAGTTCGACGTCCAGCGCGGCGTAGACCAGCCAGGGTTCGGGCAGCGGCCGGGTGGACCAGTCGACCGCGGAGTGGCCCTTCTCCAGCGTGAAGCCGAGCAGCTCCTCCACCAGCGCGCCGAGGCCGACCTTCGGGTAGGACAGCAGCCGGCCGGCGAGCTCGGTGTCGAACAGCGTGCGTGGCCGAAAGCCCAGCTCGGCCAGGCAGGGGAGGTCCTGGGTGGCCGCGTGCAGCACCCACTCGGTGTCGGCGAGGGCCGCGTCGAGCTCGTGCAGGTCGGGGCAGCGGATCGGGTCGATCAGCGCGGTGCCGGAGCCCGCTCGGCGGAGCTGGACGAGGTAGGCCCGGTGGGAGTAGCGGTAGCCGGAGGCCCGCTCGGCGTCCACGGCGACCGGCCCGTGCCCGGCGGCGAACGCCTCGACGGTGACGGCGAGCGCCTCCGCAGAGTCGACGACCGGTGGCAGACCGTCATGGGGCTTCAGCAGCGGAACGGGCGCGCCCTTCGCGGGTCCAGACGAGGGGAGCTGGTCCGTCACCGGCTCCTCACCCGCCGGGCCGGGATAGGAACGACACCGGCCGGGACCGTCGGCAGACCGGCCGAGGTGCACAGCAGCCGGCCCCAGGCAAGCGCGTGCCTGCCGAGAGCGTCGTCCACGGGTGTCCAGGAGGCACGGATCTCCAGCTCGGCCCGCGCCGGCTCGTCGGCCATCCCGCCGAAACTCTCCGAGGCCACCCGGGTGACGGTGCCGCTGGCCGCGGTGTAGTCGGCGTCCTCGGCGTCGAGCGCCTCCACCAGCCAGGACCAGCCGACGCCGCCGAGGAGCGGGTCGGTGACCATCTCGGCCTCGATTTCCGCGCGGACGTACGCCACACACCGGAAGGTACCGTTCCAGGCGTCGTGGCCGTCGGGGTGGTGGAGAAGTACGAGCCGGCCGCTGGCCAGGTCCAGGTCGTCGACCACGACGTCGGCGCTGATCGCGGCCGCGAAGGGCGCGACTCGCTGCGGTGCCGGCACCTCCTCGGCGATGATCTCCGGCCGGAAGGGTGCGGCACGTATCTCGCTCAGCGCCCGTTGGAAAATCTCGGGCGGGGCGTTCGAATCCGTACGCGCAGCCACGCGGGAGAGCCTACGTCGGCCCACCCCCGCGCGCTGGGGACCGACGCGCCGAGAATCCCGGCTATACCCGGACAAGTACTGAAAGAAACCTGCGAACCGTGTCCGTTGGCGGACACGGTGGCGGTGCCGTCGGAGTTGTCGGACCGACGGCCTACGCTTCGAAACTGTGGACACCAGCACCGCACGGACCAGCCCGACCAGCCCGACCAGCCCGACCAGCCCCACCACCCTGACGCCGACGAACGCCGACCTCGCCGACTCGGCATTCCTGCGCGCCTGCCGTGGCGAGTCCGTGCCACACACGCCGGTGTGGTTCATGCGCCAGGCTGGGCGAGCGCTGCCGGAGTACCGCGCGCTGCGCGAGGGCGTCCCGATGCTCAAGTCGTGCACCCGCCCGGAGTTGGTGGTGGAGATCACCATGCAGCCGGTCCGCCGCTACGGCGTGGACGCGGCGATCTTTTACTCCGACATCGTGGTGCCGCTGAAGGCGATCGGTGTGGACCTCGACATCGTTCCCGGCGTCGGTCCGGTGGTCGCCGAGCCGATGCGCACACTCGCCGACCTGGCGCCGTTGCGGCCGATCGAGCCCGGCGACGTTCCATACGTCACCGAGTCGGTCCGTGGGCTCACGGCGGAGCTGGGGGGCACGCCGCTGATCGGGTTCGCCGGCGCGCCGTTCACGCTGGCGTCCTACCTCGTCGAGGGCGGCCCGAGCAAGGACCACGCGGCGACGAAGGCGCTGATGTACGGGCAACCCGAGGTCTGGCACGAGCTGCTCGGACGGCTGGCGAGGATCGCCGCGGGCTTCCTGCGCATCCAGGTGGACGCCGGTGCCTCCGCGGTGCAGTTGTTCGACTCCTGGGCGGGCAGCCTGGCTCCTGACGACTACGACAAGTACGTCCGGCCGCACTCGGAGGCTGTCCTGGCCGAGGTGGGCAGGCTCGGCGTGCCCCGCATCCACTTCGGCGTGGGCACCGGCGAGCTGCTGGGTGCGATGGCCGCGGCCGGTGCGGACGTGGTGGGCGTCGACTGGCGGGTCCCGCTGGCCGCCGGCATCGACCGAGTCGACGGCCGGGTGGTGCAGGGCAACCTCGACCCGTCGCTGGTCTTCGCACCCTGGGAGATCGTCGCGGAGAAGGCGGCTGACATCCTGACCGCCGGTCAGAAGGCGCCCGGGCACATCTTCAACCTCGGGCACGGCGTGCTGCCCAAGACTGATCCGGACGTCCTTGCCAGGCTGGTCGACTTCGTGCACACCGAGTCAGCCCGCGGCTGAGCATGCCGGTCGTCGCACCGGAAACTCTGCCGAAGCCGGGCAGAAGATCGGCGTGCTGAGCGTCCGGTGCCTTCGCTACTTCTTGACCTTGGCCGCCGCCTTGTCGGCTCGCCTGGGGTTCGCCTCCGACGGCGCGAACTGGTGGCTGCCGAAATAGACGGCAAGACCCTGCATCGCCTGCTGGGAGCGGCTGAAGATGAGGTAGCGCTTCCGCGGACCGCCGGCGTCGGTGGTGGCCACCTCGGGCAACCGGAAGTCGACGAACATGTCGTTCTCCCTGGCGATGTGCGCCAGTGCCTGCGGCGTGTAGTACGACGTGTGGCCGCGGATGAAGAGATAGCTTTGCTTCTCCAGATTTCCGCCGTCGTAGATGTTGGTCGAGCAGACCAGCACCCCTTCGTCTTCGACATAGCTCAGGGTCTTCTTGAAGTCGTTCGGCGGGTCGGTGAAGTGCTCGACGACCTCACAACAGATCACGATGTCGAACTTCGCCGTGACCGGAGAGTTGAGGTCGACCCACTCAGCGTCGTCGAAGAACTTCATGAGGTCGGCGATCGCGACCTTCTTCACCTGCTTCAGGCCGGCAATGCGCCGATAGTCGATGCTGCGTCCAGGACCGCACACGAGGACGGAGAGATCTTCGCGGCCCAGAGCCTCGATCGCCATCTCGGCCATGAAGTACTCCCGACCCGGCTTGCCTTCCGAACCCACCCGCGGGGTGTTGCCGAGCTGCTTCGCGGACGTGAACTTGCTGTAGTCCTTGAAGTTGTCGGGGGCGGCGACGTGACCGCACGATCGGCAGACGACGACCTCCAGGGTGGCGTTCTTCGGCAGGTAGGTCACGCTCTTGCTGACCGTGTTGGCGGATGCACAGACCTTGCACGGCACGCCGGATCCAGCGTTTCGGCCCATGTTGCGCAGTTTTGCGATGTAGCGCTTCCGCATCGGCGGATCGAAGATCATCCGGGTCGCGATCCGGACCGGACGCCGCAGATTGTGAGGCATCATGATTCGTCCTCCCAGGTGATACCGGCCGACTTGAGGGAGATAGTGACGAACCTTGGCCTCCACTTGGTGATCAACGGCACGTTATGGCCGTTACCGGCCGCCCGCGGGTTATCCGCTCAGGAGCCGGCCGGGGGAGGCGTCGGCTCCGCGGGCGCCGACGGGCGGGTGGACCTTGCCCGCAGCCGGCGCCGCAGAGGTACGACGACCAGCGCGCACAGGCCGAGCAGGACGAGGAACGGCGTCGCCGCCCCGAGCGCGGTCAGCACCGCCTTCCCGGTGGCCGCGAACGCCGACCAGCCCGAACGCAACCCGGCCAGGAAGCCGCTCCCCGCGTGCTCGGTCTGCTCGGTGCCCGCCGCCGGCGGGGTCTCGAAGTCGACCCGGATCGTCGCCAGGGTCGCCTGGCCGTCGAGGGCCGCGGCCCGGGCCTGCAGCGACTCCAGCTCGGCCTCGCGGGAGGCGAGCTCGGTCTCCACCTGCATCACCTCACCCACGGTCTTCGCCTGGCCGAGCAGCGTGCGCAGCCGGTCGATGCTGCGCTGCTGGCTCTTCACCCGGCTGCCCACGTCGACCACCTGGTCGGTGACATCGGTGGCCTGCTGGGAGTCGGTGCGTACCGTTCCCATTTCTCGGAGCGCGCCCACCACCCGGTCGAAGTCCGCGACGGGCACCCGCAGGACCAGGCTGACCCCGGTGGTCGAGGTCGTCGCCGTGCCGGGGGCGCCGGACCCGGGCTTGGCCTCGTCGGAGGTGCTCTCCTGGTTGGCGACGTACCCACCGGCGCCCTCGGCGAGGGACGCGGCGCGGCGGGCCGCGGCCCGAGCGTCCTTGGTACGGATGCCGAGGGTCGCGGTCCGGACGATGGACCGGCGGAGCTCGCCCAGCTCGACACTGGCCTGCTGTGCCTTCGCGGCGCCGCCCTTGGCTGCCGTGCCGGGCTTGCCGGCAGTGCCTGCTTCCACCCCCCGTTCGGCGGAGTCCGGCGCGGCGGCCGGGTCCGCCTTGCTCGCCGAGCCGCCGCCCGCCGCACTCTCCACAGACGGGTCGGAGCATCCGGCCACGGCCAGGGCGACGACGGCGGCCAGCAGAAGTGCGCACGTACGGGCGAACCGCGAGGAGCGGGCCGGCGGGGCAGGACGGCGCGGTGGGAGCGGCCGAAGCCGCATCGACTGGAGCGACTGGAGCGAAAGAGTCGGAAGGGTCGGACGGCGGGCTTCTGGGCCGGTCATGGTGGACCTCCGCGAAGGACGAACCGGAACGATCGCGGCCTGGCGTACGGCGTGATCACCCGGCGGGTGCTGTCCCGACGCGCGCGGGCCGGGCAAGGTTGCCCGCGCCCGGTCTGGGAAGGTGGGCGTATGCGGGAGATCGTGATCGTCGGGGGCGGAATCGCGGGTGCGGCCACGGCGTGGTTCCTTCACCAGGCCGGCCGCACCGACCTCACGGTGACGATCCTGGAGGGCGCACCCCGGGTCGGCGGCAAGCTCGCCACCACCGAACTCGCCGGGGTTCCGGTCGACACCGGGGCCGAGGCGATACTCAACCGGCGTCCGGAGGCGGTGGAGCTCGCCCGGGCCGTCGGGCTCGGCGACGCGCTCCGCCATCCCGCCACCACGTCCGCCTCGGTGTGGACGCACGACGGCCTGCGTCCGCTGCCCGCGGGCACCGTGATGGGGATCCCCGCCGAGCAGGCGGCGGTCGCCGGTGGTGGCATCCTCGGTGCGGACTCGATCGCCCGGCTCGCCGCCGAACCCGACGAGCCGGGGCCGCCGCTGTCCGGTGACGTGGCGATCGGGAAGTACGTCGAACGGCGGCTGGGCCGGGAGATCGTCGACCTGCTCGTCGAGCCGCTGCTGGGCGGGGTGTACGCCGGGCACGCCGACGAGCTGTCCCTGGAGGCGACGGTCCCGCAGCTCGCGGCCCAGTTGCGGACCGACCCCTCACTCGTGCGCGCCGCCGCCCGCGCCAAGGCGGCCGCGCCCACCTCCGACGCGCCGGTGTTCGCCGGTCTGGAGGGCGGCGTCGGCCGACTCGTGCCCGCGGTGGCGGAGGCGTCCGGTGCGACCGTCCGTACCGACACGACCGTTCGCGCGCTGACCCGCACGGCCACCGGCTGGGAACTCCTGACCGGTCCCACCCGCGCCCCGGCGACGCTCCGCGCCGACGCCGTGGTGCTGGCCTGTCCGGCCCGCCCGGCGAGCCGGCTGCTGGAGACGGTCGCGCCGGGGGCGGCCGCGGACCTCGCCGGGATCGAGTACGCCAGCATGGCCACGATCGCGCTGGCCTACCCGGTCGCCGCTGTGCCCGGCGAGCTGACCGGCTCGGGCTTCCTGGTCCCGCCGGTGGAGCGGCGGTCGATCAAGGCGGCGACGTACTCCTCCCGCAAGTGGGGCTGGCTGGCCGAGCGGGCGCCCGGCCTGGTGATCGTCCGCGCCTCGATCGGCCGCCACCGGGAGGAGGCCGACCTGCAGCGATCCGACGACGAACTGGTCGCCGCCGCGCGTGCGGATCTCGCCGCCGCCACCGGGATCGCGGGCGAACCGGTGGACACCCACGTCCAACGCTGGGGAGGTGCGCTGCCGCAGTACGCCGTCGGCCACCGGGCGCGGGTCGAGCGGATCCGCGCCGGCGTCGCAGCGCACCCCGGCCTGGCCGTGGCCGGCGCCGCCTACGACGGGCTCGGCATCGCCCCCTGCGTGGCGAGTGCCCGGGCGGCCGCCACCCAGGTGCTCGCCGCCCTGCCCGTCGCGGGGACAATGACCCCATGAGCGGACCACGACAAGAGACCGGCACCGCGCGCCCGAAGGCACGTGACCTGAACCAGACGATTCGGTACACGATGTGGTCGGTGTTCCGGCTGCGCGAGCCGCTGGGCGCCGACGGCCGTGCGCTGGCCGCGGAGGTCGAGGACCTGTTCGGGCAGCTGGCCGGCAAGGACGTGGTGGTCCGCGGCACCTACGACGTGTCCGGGATGCGCGCCGACGCCGACCTGCTCATCTGGTGGCACGCCGCCGACGCCGACGACCTGCAGGAGGCGTACAACCGCTTCCGGCGCACCGCCCTCGGCCGCCACTTCGCGCCGGTGTGGTCCCAGCTGGCGCTGCACCGCCCGGCGGAGTTCAACAAGAGCCACATTCCGGCCTTCCTCGCCGAGGAGGAGCCGAAGCGCTACGTGAGCGTCTACCCGTTCGTCCGGTCCTACGAGTGGTATCTCCTGCCCGACGAGGAGCGCCGCGCGATGCTGGCCGAGCACGGGATGATGGCCCGCGACTACCCCGACGTACGCGCCAACACGGTGTCGTCGTTCGCGCTCGGCGACTACGAGTGGATCCTCGCCTTCGAGGCCGACGAACTGCACCGGATCACCGACCTGATGCGGCACCTGCGCGGCGCCAGGGCACGGCTGCACACCCGCGAGGAAGTGCCGTTCTTCGCGGGACGGCGCAAGCCGATCGCGGACATCGTCGACCAGTTGCCCTGACTGCCGGCGCCAACCGGCCCGCGCCGGCGCGCACGTGTGTGAAGGTGGGGTGGGCGGACGGCGCCGGGGTGAGGTGCGAGGTGCCGGTGAGGCACGGTGACGGTGCCGTACGGCCCATCAGCGGAGCGGCAGGGGAGAGGAGCGGGCGTGAGCTGGCTGCGGAAGGTGTTCGGCGGTAGCGACGACCTGGCGGCGGCGCCGGTGACGATGAACGTCGAGCGGCGCACGGAGCAGTTGGTCCGGCTGGAGAACGCCCTCGACCGGCTGGTCGAGGTGATGAAGGCCAACGAGGAACGGATGGCCAACCCCGCCTGGAAGGAACGCATGGCGGAGTACCGCCGGATCTCCGGTGAGTGCTACAAGCTCCGCTCGAGCGGGTTCACCCGCGAGCAGATCCTGGACGTGGCGTTCGAGGTACGACCGGTCTTCGGAGGCGAGCTTCCTCCCGACGTACGTGCCGTCGAGCCGCCGCAGGAGGAAGCACTCGCCGCCGCCGCGGAGATCCAGGCCGTGCTTCCCGACGAACGCCCCACGAGCTGACCGAGCCCTTGTGGGACCGGGGGCCGGCCCGGCCCGAGGTTGCCCGGCCGATGTGCGCTCGGCGCCTTGTCTGCTCGGCGTCGCGGTGTTCGACGGTCTCAGGACGTCCCGGCCGCCTCGTCGGGCTCGAGGGTCAGCGACACCGAGTTGATGCAGAAGCGCTGGTCGGTGGGCGTGCCGTAGCCCTCACCCTCGAAGACGTGCCCGAGGTGGGAGTCGCATCGGGCGCAGCGCACCTCGGTGCGGACCGTCCCGAACGACCGGTCCTCCAGCAGCCGTACCCGGTCACCTGCCATCGGCGACCAGAACGACGGCCACCCACAGTGGCTGTCGAACTTCGTGTCGCTGCGGAACAGTTCGGTCCCGCAGGCGCGGCAGCGGTAGACCCCGGTGGTCTTGGTGTCGACGTACTCGCCGGTCCAGGGTCGCTCGGTGCCGGCCTGGCGAAGGACGGCGTACTCCTCCGGCGACAACTGGGCGCGCCACTCATCGTCGGACTTGCGGATCTGGCCTGTGGTCTGGTCCCCCGCCTGGTCCGGCGTCCGCGCGGTCTGGGTGTTCTGTGCGTTCTGGTTCTCCGGCATGCTTTCGACCCTACGCCGCCACGCCCAGCGCCCGCGGCCGCCGGCCCCGCCCTCAGCGGACATGAACTGACCGCAATGTCGGGCATGCTGAGTGCATGGCGAACACCAGCTCCCGGACGCTGCGGTTGCTCTCCCTGCTCCAGACCCACCGGTACTGGCCCGGCCAGGAGCTCGCCGACCGGCTCGGCGTGTCCGTACGCACTCTGCGCCGCGACGTCGACCGGCTGCGCGAGCTGGGATACCCGGTGGACGCCAACCGCGGAGTCGACGGCGGGTACCAGCTCGCGGCCGGTGCCGCCCTGCCCCCGCTGGTCATCGACGACGAGGAGGCGGTAGCCGTCGCGATCGGCCTGCGGGTCGCGACCCAGGGAGCGATCGCGGGGATCGAGGAGTCCTCGGTCCGGGCGCTCACCAAGATCATCCAGGTGATGCCGCCCAGGCTGCGCCGGCGGGTGGACACCCTGCGCACCGTGACCGTGCCCGCGGCGTGGACCGGCGGGCCGACGGTGGACGCCGACGTCCTGACCACGCTCGCCCAGGCCTGCCGCGACGAGGAACAGCTCAGGTTCTCCTACACCGCGCACGGGGGTGAGCGGAGCGGACGCCAGGTGGAGCCGCACCGTCTGGTGTCACTGGGCCGCCGGTGGTACCTCGTGGCGTACGACCTCACCCGGCACGACTGGCGCAGCTTCCGGCTGGACCGGGTGACCGAACCCCGCAGCACCGGGACGCGTTTTCGCCCGCGCCAACTCCCGGCGGACGACGCCGCGGCGTTCGTCCGGGCCGGGATCGACAACCGCTCGGTCGCGACAGCTGTCGAGGTGCTCGTCCACGCGCCGGCCGACAGCGTCCGCGCGAAGGTCGGCCAGTGGGCGACCGTGGAGCAGCTCGGCAGCGAGAACGGCGAGAACGGCGAGAACGGTGAGCAGCGGTGCCGGCTGCTCATGACCGTCGACTCGCTGGAGTGGGTGTTGCTGACCGTCGGCGCGGTGGGCGCGGAGTTCGAGGTCGTCAGCCCGCCCGAGCTCACCGAGCGGGTACGCGAGTGGTCGGCGCGGTTCGGCCGGGCCGTGGCCGCCGGAGACGCTGCGCCCCCCGGACCTCGATCACGTTCATAAGAGAGCCCACCGCCTTGACGATCAACGTCCGGCGAGGGACAGTGTCGTCGTCGAGTTAATCGATTAACGGGCGGAGATTCATGGGTACTCGAGTGACACTGCGGTCGGTTGCCGACGCGGCCGGCGTCTCGACGGCAGCCGTCTCCTACGCCTTCAGCCGTCCGGACCGGGTGTCGTCGCAGACGCGGGCCCGAATCCTGGCGGTGGCGCGGGAGCTGGGCTACGCCGGACCCGATGCCGCCGGACGGTCGCTGCGGACCGGCCGGGCCAATGCGATCGGCGTCATCCTGACGACCGGGCTGACGTACGCCTTCACCGACCCTTACGTCCTCGGCCTGCTCGACGGCCTCGCGGAGACGCTGGCGCACAGCCGGACCAGTCTGGTGCTCATCCCCTTCGCGCCGGTCGTGGCCGGCCTCACCGATGCCGAGGTCGACGAATCACTCGACGCCGTACGCCGCGCGGTCATCGATGGCGCGGTGGCCGACGGGCTCACCGACGGCCATCCCGCAGTGCGGGCCCTGGCCGAGCGATCGCTGCCCCTGGTCCTTTCCTACGAGGCCGCGGGCACCCGATGTGTGCTGATCGACGACCAGAAGGCAGGGCGCGCGATCGCGCACCACCTGTCCGGCCTCGGCCACCGCGACATCGCCATGGTGGTCGCCTCGCCGGCCGAGCCCGGCCGCAGGGTCCGCGCGGTGGACGAGGCGGCACTCTGTCCCTACTCGCGCAACCGGCTGACCGGCGTACGGGATGCCCTGCCCGCGGGCGCCCGGCTGCGCGTCTTCAGCGGGGGCAGCAACACCACGACCTCCGGTCACGCTGCGACGACAGCGATCCTGGCGGGCTCGGATCACCCCACAGCGATCGTCGCCGACAGCGACGTACTCGCTGCTGCCGCCGCCGAGATCGCCCGCAGCCAGGGGCTCCGCATCGGACACGACCTGTCGATCACCGGGTTCGACGACGTGCCGGTGGCGGCCTCCGCCGGGCTGACCACCGTCCGCCAACCCATCCGGGAGAAGGGGCGGTGGATGGCCCGCATGCTGCTCGACCCGGAGGGGACCCCGGCCCGGGTGACCCTGCCGACCGAGCTCGTCGTCCGCGCCAGCACCGGTCCCGTACCGCGGCGCCGAGCCGAAAGGAAACCGACATGACCAGCCGACCACCCGCGCCGGGGGGCCTCGCCTACCCGGCCGTGCCCTGGCCCGTGGATGCACTGGATCTGGACGCCTACCTCCGGCGGATCGACCACCGCGGACCGATCGCACCGGACGGGGCGACCCTGCGCCGCCTGCACCGGGCGCACGTCGCCGCCATCGCGTTCGAGAACCTGGACCTGATGCTCGGCCGCGGCCTCGACGTCGAGCTCACACAGGTACAGGACAAACTCGTCCACGCCGGCCGTGGCGGCTACTGCTACGAACACGGCACTCTCTTCGGCGCGGTGCTCCAGCGCATCGGTTACCGGGTGGACAGGCTGCTCGCCCGCACCGGCGATCCGCTCGAGAAGCCCCGCCCCCGCTCGCACCTGGTCCTCCGCGTCGACGACGGCGACGAAGTGTGGCTGGCCGACGTGGGTTTCGGCTCGGGTCTCCTCGAGCCGCTGCCGCTGACCGAGGGTGAACCCCAGCAGCAGGGCGCATGGCAGTACCGGCTTCGTCGCGGCGCGGAAGGTGCCTGGCGGCTCCAGGAGCGGGTCACCGAGGTCGTCGACACCTGGACCACCATCCTGACCTTCACCGAAGAGCCGCAGTACCCGGTCGACATCGAGGTCGCCAACCACAACACCGCGACCAGCCCGCTGTCCCCGTTCACCCAGCAGAGCATCGTCGTCCGCAAGGACGAGCTCTCGGTGCGCCGGCTCGTTGGCCGTGACTACACCGAGGACCGTCCGGGCTCCGGCACGCACACCCGGTCCATGACCGACGAGGAGTACGCCACCACCCTGGTCGCCGATCTCGGCGTCGCCCTCGACGCGAACGAGATCCGGGCCCTCCTGACCACCCTCCCCCCGCCGATCGGGACTCGCCTCACTTCCCCCGACCTGGACCTGCGGTCCCCGACAGGAGGGCACCATGCCTGACGCTTCCACGCCCTACGTTCTGGTCGTCGTCACCGCCAGCGTCCGCCCGGACCGCATCGGCCACACGGTGACCCGATGGTTCCTCCGGCACCTGTCCGGACTCACCTGCGCGACCGTCGACCACATCGACCTCGCCACACTGGACCTCCCCGGCCGCCTCGACGGCGGCGGAGACACCGATGAGTTCACCAAGCGGATCGACCGTGCCGACGCCTTCGTCCTCGTCACGCCGGAGTACAACCACGGTTACCCGGGGCCGCTGAAGACCGCGATCGACACCCCGTACGAACAATGGCGCGCGAAGCCACTCGGCTTCGTCTCCTACGGAGGCGCCTCCGGCGGCCTGCGCGCGGTGGAGCAGCTGCGCAATGTCATGGCCGAACTGCATGTCACCACCATGCGGACCGGCGTCATGATTCCCAATGTCCACGACGCCTTCGACGAGCACGGTGAGCCACGCCGGCCCGAGCACCTGGAGGCAGCGCTGGCAGAGATGGTGTGCCAGCTGAACTGGTGGGCCCCCGCTCTCAACCGGGCAAGGGCCCACCAGCCGTACGCGTGCTGAACGCCGGTCAGCCGGTCGGCAGGACGTGGCAGCCTGAGGTCACGGGCTGATCCGCACCACCTGGGGGTCGTGGTCACTCACCTGGTCGGCGAACTCCGCGTTGACGTGGACGATGTCGTAGTCACGCACCCGGCCGGAGAAGCCGGCCGACCGGTTGCCGATCAGCGCCGGGCTCACCAGGATCTGGTCGAGCACCTGGGAGTTGCCCTCGAAGACGTACGAGTAACGCTGGGCCGGCGGCAGCAGGGTGGGCAGGCTCACCAGTGTCCGGCCCTCCTGCAGGATCTGGCTCGTACGCGAGAACTCGAAATCGTTCAGGTCCCCGACGACGACCACTTCGGCGTCGGGCTGGACAGCGCGGATCTGTGCCACGAAGTCGTGCACGAGCCGGGCCTGGGCGTGCCGCTGGGTCTCCGACGAACGCGCCGGCGGCTGCCAGCGCCCGAGCAGGGGTTCGTCGCCGCCCTTGGAGTTGAAGTGGTTGGCGATGACGAAGAACGTGCGCCCGCGGTAGGCGAACTCACCGGCCAACGGCTTGCGCGAGTCCTCCCACGCATCGTCGGTGGGTGCGATCCGGCCGGGGGACATCGTGAGGGCCGCCTGCCCGTCGGGCTGCCGGGTCACGTCCGTGGCGGTGGTGGCGTCACCGCCGGACCGGTCGACGAACGACACCCCGCGGTCGGTGCGGAACAGGAAAGCCACCCGGATGTTGCCGGTCGGCTGACCGCCGTCGGCCAGGTTGACCGGCGAGATCTGCCGCCACTGGTACGCGGGGCCGCCGGCCGCCGCGATCGCGTCGGTCAGCATCCGCAGGGTCCTGTCCGCCGACACCACGCCGTCCGACTCACAGGTGGCCGAAGGTCCGTTGGGGCACTCCGGACCGGTGTCGTCCTGGACCTCCTCCAGCGCAACGACGTCTGGTGCGGCGAGGTTGTGCACGATCGTCTCGGCCAGCCGGTCGAACTTCACCTGCGGGTCGGTCGGATCGAGGTTCTCCACGTTGAAGGTCGCGATCGCCACCTCGTTGCGCGCCGGTGCCTGCGTGACCTCCTTGGTCAGCCCGCCGGAGCGGACCGTCGGCACCGAGGTGGGGTAGATGCGGAACGTGCCGTAGTCGTAGGAGAGCGGGCCGCTCACCGCACCGGTCAACGTGTCGCCGACGTTGGCGGCCGGCATCTGCTGGTAGATGATCTCGTCGTCGACGGTGAGCCGCGCGGTGTTGGGTGTGTCGTAGGAGGCGTAGCGAACGCCGCCGGAACGCGTGGGCAGGGCACCGGTGGTGCCGCCGGGTACGACGGTCAGCTCGCCGTAACTGTTGGTCGGCCCGACCACCTGCGCGTCGCGCACCTCCACCCGCATGCTTTCCAGCGTCTCGTAGAAGTCGATCGCGTCCCGGTCGGGCCGGAAGTCACCGGTCGTCTCCACGTCGACCCGGTTGCCGGAGCCGTCGCCGCTGTCGGCGTTCTCCGCGGGAGCGACCCGGCCACTCGGCCCGATCAGGACCGGCGCCGGCATCGGCTCGGCCCGCGCGCCCTCGGTGAAGGTCGAGTCGGTGAGCTCGGTGAGCGCGAGGTTGGGTCCGGTGCGCGACGACGGGCGGAACTCACTCACGGTCGCGGTGACGGTGACCGTCCTGCCGACTGCGGGCTTCGCTCCGGCGGCACCGGCGTAGACGTAGATGCCGTCGGACGTGGTGTCGTCGCCGTCGCCTGCCGAGTCCTGAATCCAGTAGCCGTCGAACTTGTTCGCCGTCACCACGCCGGTGGTGGCGACCCGCCTGCCGTCGTAGGGCGAGCGGTGCCCGTGGCCCTGGATCGCGGGGATGCGTGCCTGCTCGGGCTCGGGACCGGGGTCGCCGCCTGCGCCGGTCTCCCCGGCGGCGTTGACCGGGGTCGGTGCGCCGGTGGCGAAGTCGGCCGCGTTGTCGTCGGTGTCACGGGCGTCCGCGCCGCCGCGCGCCGAGGACGTGGCGTTGGTCGTGGCCGCCGCCGCGTGGCCCTCGAAGTCGTTGGCGCCGCCCCAGCCGAGGAAGTCGACCACGGCAGGGTCGGTGGCGCAGGCGGTGCCGCAGGAGAGCACGGACGTGGCGCGCACCAGGGCGACCTTCCCGGCGGTGCCGGACAGGTTGATCGCCGTGCTGGACTGGTCGGGCTGGGGCAGCGCCTGCCCGGCGCCGGAGCCGGGCGCGAGCTGCACGAGGAACGTGTGACCGGGCGCCACGCTTCCGTGCAGGTCGACCTTCAGCGATCCCGAACCGGGCGCGGAACCACCGCCGAGGTTGCCCGACGCCGAGCCGTACTGCAGCGACAGCCCCTCCAGGGACGCCGGAGCGCTGCCGTGGTTGGCGAGTTCGACGAAGTCGTGGGTGTAGGCCGCGCCGGAGTTGCCACCGCCGCCGTACACCTCGTTCAGCACCAGGTCGGTGGAGGCGGCCGAGGCGGAGGTGGTGGTGACGGTGAGACCGGCGAGGGCGAGCGCGAGGGTCGATCCCGCGGCCAGCGCCGTTCGTGTTGTGCGTACTGAGGCTCTGGGTGCTGAGGCTCTGCGTACTGAGGAGGTGCGGATGCGCCGACGCGTCATCAAGAGGCTCCCGTGAGTGGTCGAAACCTGTGCGAGCGTTCTTACCACTCCCGGCGGACAAGTGCGCGGGATCGCCGTGAACGAGCGGTTATCCACAAGACCGACGTCGCCGGCTGCGCCGAGGTGATCAGGTCGCGTACCGTTCTTTCCCGGACGCCACCCGCCGGCGCCCGCACACGCGACCTTCCGCCACGGGCGCCACCTCCGCCCGGTTCGGCGAGGATCGTACGCCAGCTTTCACACGAGGACGGTGGCCGTAGATGGGGACAAAGGTCGAGCCGGGAGCCCTGGACTCCTTCGCGAAGTACGTCGACGAGCTCGCCGACGGATGGAACGACAAGACGACCTCGGACGCGGTGCGGATGGCCGAGTCGAAGGAGGGCGACTACAACTACCCCCAGCTCGGTGACTTCGGCGGCGCCAAGACGTTGACGTCTACCTACGAGCAGAAGCGTGCCGACACGGCCAAGTCCTGTGGTGAGCTCTACTCCGCCCTGCGCGGACTGGCCAAGGCCACCCGGAAGATCGCCGACAAGTACCGCTCCGCGGAGGCGCTGAACCACGCCAACGTCGGCCAGATCGACAAGATCCTGGGCGACAACATCAAGCCCCCGACCACGGATCCGAAGAACCCGGACGCCGACCCGCCCAGCCCCCCGAAGCCGTAAGGCCTTCAGGGAAACAGCGTTCAGGGCTCACTGACGAGGGAGAGTGTGATGGGGGATTTTCCGACCAGCGAGTTCGAGAAGACCGAACACGCCAAGATCATCGGCAAGCTCTGGGACTACTGGTCCGAGAAGCCCGAGACCGACACCGATTCCAAGACCGTTCCGACCAGCAGTTCGGTGTACAACACCAAGACGCTGTGGGAGGGGGTCGGGTCCCAGGCCGACACCCTGGCCGACGACCTCGACAAGGCGCTGAAGACGCTGCTCGACGGCGGCAACGGCAGCTGGGAGGGCGACGCGGCGGAGGAGTTCCGCAAGACGGTCAAGCAGATCGTTCGGTTCACCCGCGAGATCGCGCACACGGCCGACAGCAAGTATCCCAAGCCCGGCGGTGAGGGCGAGAAGAGCGACAGCAACTTCGAGTCGGCGACGGTCTCGAAGAGCTTCGCGCAGGTCTTCGGGAACGTTTACGACCAGCTGTCCGCGACGCAGCGGGACTCGGGACTTCCTGCCCCTCCGTTCTGGAACACCCCGTACTGGGTGAAGTGGTGGGCCGACTTCGGGTGGGACTGGACCATCAAGTACGAGATCCGCAAGGGCACGGGCGACGGGACCATCCTCACCCCTCCGGGTGGAAAGGCATGCTACGACTCCGATGAGATGTCCGGAGGCGACGACGGCGGAGGCGGCATCTACGCCACGGCACAGGTGCAGGTCGATCGTAGCGAGGACGGCTGGTGTCACGGCTTCCTGCCGAGGAACGACACCGAGAACAACAAGCTGATGACGTACCTCAAGTTCAACGAGAACGAGGAGAAGACCTGCCGGGCGTCGGCCAAGACACTGCTGGAGAAGTACGGCGAAGCCAACGACCACATGCCGACCCCGCCGTCCGGGCTGAAGCTGACCTTCTCCTCCGCCGACCCCGGCAAGTTCGGCGGTGGGGGAGGGGGCGGTGGTGGCGCTCCGAAGATTCCCGGTGGTGGTGGCGGTGCTCCCAAGATTCCGGGCGGTGGAGGACACCCCCAGATTCCCGACGGCGGAAATCCCCCGAAGACCCCCGGCGACCGCGACGGCGACGGCATCCCCGACGGCAAGGACAAGTACCCCGACGACCCGACCAACCATGGTGGCAGACCCGAGGTCCCGGGCGACCGCGACGGCGACGGCATCCCCGACGGCAAGGATCGCTATCCCGACGACCCGACCCGCGGCGGCGGTAGCCCCTTCGACCCGTCCAAGGACAGCGACGGCGACGGGGTCCCGGACTACAAGGATCGCTATCCCGACGACCCCACTCGCGGTGGTGGCGGCGGCTTCGAGTTGCCCGACCGTGATGGTGACGGTGTTCCGGACTACAAGGACAAGTACCCCGACGACCCGACCCGCGGAGGCGGGGGAGCGGGCAATGTCGACACCGGTACGAGCACCGCGCGCGCCGGCGGCTTCGGTGGCGGTGGCGGCTTCGGCGGTGGTGGATTCGGCGGCGGAGGTATTCCCGGTGCCGGCGGCGTTCCCGGCGGCGGAATCCCCGGTGGCGGCGGACTCGCGGACGGCAGTGCTCCCGCCGGCGCGCCGGCCGGAGCACTCAACGTCGGAGGCACCGGAGCCGGCGCCGGCGGCATGGGTGCCCCCGGCGCGGCGGGCGCGCGCTCCGGCATGGGCGGCATGATGCCGATGATGGGTGGCGGCATGGCCGGCGAGGACGGCGGTCAGGAGCAGGAACGCACCACCTGGCTCGACGAGGACGAGGACGTCTGGGGTGGGGGCGACGACGACGCACCGCCTCCCGTGCTCGGCGGCGGCTTCTAGCGGAGGGCGCCGCGGCACCAGGGGACTTCGATCCCCTCGGACGCCCCGGACAGGCCTACTACGGCGGCGGGCCGAACCCTCGAGGGGCCGCCGACCAGGCGCTGGGTGAGGCGCTCGCCCGCTGGGGCCGGCCCGACCTGGCAGCCGA
>NZ_JBEXMJ010000020.1 GCF_040610475.1 Actinopolymorpha sp. NPDC004070
TCCGCATTCGGAACCACAGTGGCCGTCCCATCCACCACCGCAGCAATCACCGAATTCGTCGTACCCAGATCGATACCAACCGCTTTCGCCATGATCAAATCCGTTCAGAAGGTCTCAACTGCAGGTCATGTCCGTCGCCGAACCGCTCTGTGGATGAGCCACATCAGCGGATCGCATGCAGCACCGGAAGACTGTGATCCAGACCGGATACCTGGAGGCAGAGATTCGACCGGGAACGTAGCAAACACGAGGTCGCGAAATCTGCGCACTACCTCGCAGTCTCACGCCCAAGGAGCAGGGTGTAAAGAGGCCTACAGCATCGAATATCCGAGCCACCTTTTAGTACTGTCCCGCGCTGAAGTACGCGGGCCTTGACTTGAGTTGTCGGGGGGCAGAGATCCGGTGTATCAATGGACTTGAGTCGTGACGGAACTGTCGCCAGTCCTCCGTAAAAGTGGTCCAATTACCGGCCCCCACGACCGGCTCACCTCGCATACGTGGTGTCCCACGCCTGTCCAACGGAGCGGGCGGGTCAAACTAATTCCTGGAGAAGTACCCCACAGACCGGATCAGCCGTGCCTGGTGGCCAGGCGCCCGTCGGCCAACGCGGCTACGTCGACATCATCGAGGGTGGTGACCACGATGTCGGCGTTGGCCCTGGCCAACAGGTCGGCGTCGTCGGCCCTGGCGACCCCGATCGCGGACATCCCGCCGGCCTTCGCGGCCTCGATCCCCGCCGCGGCGTCCTCCACAACGAACGAGTTCTCCGGCTTGACCTGAAGCTCGTGGGCCGCGGTGAGGAACATCTGTGGATCCGGCTTTCCGTGCGCGAGATCTCGGCCCGAGACATCGGCATCGATGAAGTCCAGCAGCGTGAGCCCCGGCCGTACGGAAGGCGAGGAAATGTGATGCGCTGAGGCGAATGTGTCAAGCCGGATCCTTCGCAGGATGAGCTTGGTGTTCGTCGACGACGAGGCGGTCGCCGTGCGGATCCCGGCATCCTTGACGGCGATGATGAACCGCAACGCGTCGGGAAAGGGGGTGAAGTCTCCGGCCTCGATGAGACGGACCACCATCGCCTGCTTGCGGTCGGCGTACTCCGCTGCTCGCGTACCCTCCTCATCGTCGGGAATGTCGAAGTAGGCAAGGGCCGCCTGCGCGCCGCGCATGCGTGGCTTGCCCGACAACTCCTCCTGGTAGACCCGCGACGTGAAGGCTTCCGGCGTCCAGCCCGTCCGGTCGCGGACGTCGAGCCGGTCCGGTTGCATCAGCTCGCGCAACGACTCACGCCATGCCTTCTCGTGCGGCGAGTCGACGAGGACACCGTCGACGTCGAAGATCCCACCCTCAAAACGTGTCGGCATGTGTCATTCCTAGACCCAGCTCCGTTCGTGCATCATTGGGTGCCTGACCGAACGTGGGTCACCTGGCCGCTCCGCCTCGATGGATGGTGCTCGCCCGGTCTCCATTGTGCGGGTGGTTCTCCTCAGCCCTGAGCGAAGCCGATCGCAGAGGTCGTCGGGAAGGTGCGGATCAGTTTCCGGTTGACGAACTCCTTGATCCCCAGGTGGGACAGCTCTCGCCCGTACCCGGAGCACTTGATGCCGCCGAAGGGCAGTTCGGGCCGGGACGAGGTGGGGTGGTTGACCCAGACCATGCCGGTGTCGAGCCGCTCGGCGACCCGGTGTGCCCGGTCGAGATCCCGGCACATGACGACGCCGCCCAACCCGTACGGGCTGTCGTTGGCCAGGCTGACGGCCTCGTCGTCGTTGGCGACCTGGTAGACCACGGCCGCCGGCCCGAAAAGCTCCTCATGGTAGGCACGCATCCCGACGCGTACGTCGGTGAGGATCGTCGGCTCGACGAAGGCGCCGGGCCGGTCGATGCGCCTGCCACCGGTCACCAGGGTGGCGCCCTCCGCGACGGTGTCACGGATCTGGCTCACGAGGTTCTCGGCGGCCTCCTCGGACGAGAGAGGGCCGAGGGTCGTCGCCGGGTCCATGGGGTCGCCCGGGGTGAGCGCCTCGAAGCGTTGGCGCAGCCGGCCGACGAACTCGTCGTAGACGTCGGACACAACGATCATCCGCTTGGCGCTCACGCAGCTCTGCCCCATGTTGCCCATGCGGCCGACGACGGCGGCGTCGATAGTCCGGTCGAAGTCCCTGCCGTCGAGCACGATGAACGGGTCACTCCCACCGAGCTCCAGGACGGTCTTGTCGATTCTGCGCCCAGCCCGCTCGGCCGCGCTCGCACCTGCCCGGTCGCTGCCGGTCAGCGAGACCCCCTGCACCACTGGATTGTCGATGATCCGCCCGATCCCGGATCCGCGTACGAACATGTTCGTGTAGGCGCCGTGGGGAGCGCCCGCGTCTCGGAACAGCTGCTCGAGCGCGAGTGCCGACTGCGGGCAGTTGCTTGCGTGCTTGAGCAGGATCGTGTTACCCGCAACCAGGTTGGGCGCCGCGAAGCGAGCTACCTGGTAGAACGGGTAGTTCCAGGGCATGATGCCCAGGAGTACGCCGAGCGGCCGGTTCGCCACGACGGCGGTGCCCTCGTCCACGGCTATCGGCTCGTCGGCGAGGAGTTCCGGGCCCTGCTCTCCGTAGTAACGGAGGATGTCGACCACGAGATCCACTTCGCCGTAGCTCTCCTCGATGAGCTTGCCCATCTCCAAGGTCACGGTACGGGCGAGTTCGTCGCGGCGCTGCTGCATCAGGTCGGCAGCCCGGCTTACGACCTGCGCCCGGTCCCCGGCGGGCAGCCACCGCCACTCCTGGAACGTCCGCTGAGCCTGGTCGACTGCTCGGTCGGCCTCCTCGTCGGACATTGCGGGGAACTCGCGCAGTACCTCGTTTCTGTACGGATTGACGCTCTGGATCGACGTTCTTGCGACTGATGGTGTGGCGGTCGTCATGATGATGTCTCCCCGGCCGATTGACTACCGTCAAGCACATGCCGACGGCCGGGCGGTGGGCAAGGCCGAAAGCCCTCTCCTGCCCGGGTCGACCGGACCGCCCAGGTCCCCCGGGCCGGCAACAGTGACCCGGCTCCGGATCGGTCGTGAGCCGGGGTTTCCCACACCGAAGGAGTAACGGCCGTGTGCCGGGGCAGGAGCACAGGCGAGGGAAGGAAGGACGCTGTGAAAAGGATCCTGCAATTCGACTCGGCCCCACCGGGCTGGTACGCGCGCTGGCGGATGAGCCCTGAGATCACCCGGTCGTCCCAGGTGACCGTCTGGGCGTTGGTGGAGGACTCCGAGTCCGGCGCCAGACAGGTCGTCGGCGTCGACGCCCTCGGCCAGTGGCAGGGCAGCCTGGAGAACGAGCCCGGCTGGGACTTCGTGCGTTACTTCTACCTGAGCGTCGACGCCGGGCAGCCGGATGACCTGTTCAGTCCGGTGCAGAGCCAGATGGAACAGGTGCCGCGTCAACGGTGACCAGCGGGCGGCAGGTCGCCCGCTGGCCAAGCGACGGTTGCGCTCGCGATCAGCCTGACCACAGGGCCGCGTACTTTGGGCCGAGTTGTGCCACGACGTCGTGGAACTCCTCACCGACCGCCTCACGCAGCGTGGTCATGACCGCTCGAGCGTGGACGAACGCCTCCTGCGGTGTCACACCTTCGCGCTCGGCCACCCGGGCAAGGAACCTCTCCACCGACATGCGCTGGTCCTGATCGGCATCCACGGACCTGCCGGCTCGCAGGGGGTCATGGAGCTGGGAAGGCAACCTGCTGATCAGATCGTCGACCTCCCCCGCGGCGATGCGCTCGGCGAGGGTTTGGAGAACGGCATCGGTGACCCGGCTGGCGTCGCCGTCATGGAGCTGGGCGCGCTGGGCAACGCGCTCGAGGAAGGCCCCGGCCGGAAGGATTTCCGGTCCAGTGGGCAGGACAAGCACGAAATCCTTGGGCAGTTGCGCGACGAGGTGGGCGAACTCCCGCTCGCTCAGCGCGCGGGAGAGTGCCATGAGGACCGCCCTCGCGGCCCGTGTCGCGGTCGGAAAATCCATGTCGCCCCGCTCCGCCACGCGGCGGATGAACTCGTCGACATCGAACCCCTCTGCCGGGTCGGCGGTGAACAGCAGGGGACCCAGCTCCGGCGGGAGCTCGCCGGCGAGATGACGTGCCTCGGTGGGGGAGATCCGCTCGGCCAGGGTCTGCAGAGTGGCAGCGGTAGCGCGGTCAGCCTCTACTCCTGTGGCCCCGCCGCCTCGTTCCACGATGGTGAGAAACTGGTCATAGTCCATGTTTTGCATCTCTCGCTGCAAAAGGGTGGAGACCCGCCCGACCGACGGATCTGGTGGACCGACGCCGGCCGACCACTTCCAGCGGCCGCGACGGCCGGCATGCCATGCAGATGAGCGGCGGCTCATTCGATGTCGTGATACTTACGTCGGGGTGCACCCGTGCTGATCACTCCGCATCGTGAATCTTCGCGAAGTCACCGTAGGAAATTTGCGGTGTGCCTGTGGTGTCGACACCGGCTCCTCGTCCCCAATACCGAGGTACCGCTCCCATACTCTCAGAAACCGCGCTCCTCGAGGCAGGCATTCTCGTCCTGGCTGAGAGTTTCAGCGACTTCTCGACAGTCCGGCACGACGTGGCACAATGCTGAGAACGACCGGCGAATCTATCGGACGATGGACGCGCATTAGCCGACTCATTGCTGGTACAGAGCAGAAAGTTCCAAAAAAGTGTTCACTGCCTATGCCGCGATGACGTCGGAGACGGCGATCGGCGGCGCCTCTGGTGGCACGGTCACACACAAGCGACCGCCGTCGCAGGGTACGCCTCCGGCGCGGCGCCGACGGTCCGTGTGTCTACCTGTGTCAGGCGCGAGCTGGTGCTGAGCCACCGATGGCGGCCAGGTGCCCGCGGGGCGGAGCGGCAGCTGAAACATACCCACGGACCAGGCCAGATCGTACGCCTTACCCGGCGAGGCCCCGACGCGTTCGCCCGGCAGGCCATGCGGGCCACGGCCGCCGCGGTCATCGCCTACGTAGTGGCGCAGCGGGTGTCGAGCAGTCCGCAGCCTCTGCTGGCTCCGCTCACCGCCCTGATCGTCGTCCAGGTCACGCTGTATGCCACCCTCACCAGCGGAGTGCAGCGGGTGGCCAGTGTGGTCGTGGGTGTACTCGTCGCAGTTGGCTTCGCCCATTTGGTGGGACTCACCTGGTGGAGCCTGGCGATCTTGATCTTTGCGTCCCTTGCACTGGGCCGGGTCCTGCGACTCGGGCCGGCTGTACAGGAGGTCGCCATCAGCGGCATGCTCGTAATGGGGGTTGCCAACCCAGCGGCAACGGCACAAGGACGGGCGCTCGAGACATTGATCGGGGCCGGGGTGGGAGTCCTTCTGAACCTGCTGGTGCCCCCATCTGTCTACGTCCAGACGGCCGGCGAAGCCGTCGACAGGCTTGCCGACCAGCTCAGTGATCTACTGCACCGCATGGCGCGTGAAATCCAGGAGGGAGCGAGCGCCGAGAACGCCGGCTCATGGCTGTCCGAGGCCCGTCGGATCGATCGCGAATTCGTCAGGGTGGATATCGCGCTCGTCAAGGCCGAGGACAGCCTGCGCCTGAACCCTCGCGGCCGTCAACTGCTGCATACGCGGCTGATCTTGCGCAGTCGCATGGACACCTTGGACCACTGTGCGGTATCGGTCCGGTCGCTCTGCCGTACCCTGGTTGACCTTTGCGGCCCTCACCACAGGGCTCTTCTGTCCGACGAGCAACTGACCGACTCGCTGGGGGGCCTCCTCAGCCACCTGGCGGATTCGTTCGACGCCTTCGGCGTGATCGTCACCACCGAAATCGCTCCGGACACCAAGCCCAACCGGGACGATCTGGATCACGCCTTGGCCCAGGCCCGCATGCGTCGCGACGCGGCAGCCGAGCTTCTGCGATCGCGAGTGTGGGATGACCCACAGGGTTGGGAGCTCGCGGGAGCCCTGTTGGCCGCCGTCGACCGACTCATGACCGACCTTCAGGTAGGCACTCGTCCCCCCGGAGAGACCCGACGCTCCCGATCGAGCCGGATTCCGCGTCTGGCCGCCCACCGTTTGGCCACAACAGTCCGTGTCCTCAGAAAATGGATGGCCTCCGCTGCCCAGTCCCGCAGGCGGGCAGCACTTTCGCCGACACCAGGTCGGTCCCGGCCGAGCGATGACCATGTTCTGCGCGAGAAGATCACCCCCCAGTAACGGTCGGACGTTCAGTGCCCAAAAGCCACCGTCGCACGGGCCTGAGCTTTTCCGGCGGACATTCGTCTGCGGCCGGCGTCACTAGTTCCGCGGCGGATCACGCCCATTGAAGGCGCCCCTTTACACGATTCGGGGAGCGGGGGACAATGTCCGGTGACGGGAATGTTCTACAACCAGGTCACGGGCGCGGCCCGCACTCAACAGCACTATTCTTCGCAGGCCAGGCGCGAAAACGCTTATGGGTCGAAGGGTCAAACCTCGCTGATCCCGGCGATCGTTGACGTCGGACGGCAAACCAGGCGGCTCGACATGGAGCGTGAGAAGCCTTATGACGTCACACGGTCTCCCAGCCAGCGTGACATGTGAGCGTTGCGGTCGGATGAACCGCGTACGGAGCATTGCTGAGAGTGCGCCGCACTGCGACAGTTGCCATTCGGCCCTCCCCTGGGTCGTCGACACCGGTGACGACACGTACACCGACGTCGTGGAGAGGTCGCAGGTTCCAGTCCTCATCTATATGTGTGCACCGTGGTGCCCTCCGTGCCGTCGCATGACGCCCATCCTCGAGCAGATCGCCCGGGATCTGGCCGGGCAGGTGAAACTCGTCGAGGTCGAGGTGGACGAAGCGCCAGAGATCCTCGAACGCCTCGCAATTCGTTCCGTACCCACGCTCGTTGTCATGAAGGGCGGGAGGGCGCTCGCTACACACGCCGGCGCGGCGCCTGCCGTGATCGTACGGTCATGGGTGGAGGAGAACCTCGCATACGCGTCCTCGCCGACCCGCGTGACGCACGCATATTTCCTCGACTAGTTTTTGGTCCCTCGGGCAACCTCGGACCGCTGGTCCGGGTGCCTGGGAGCTGGGACGGCAGGGCGCTCGACTCTGGCCGCGAGTCGGACCGTAGAGCCTTCGACCAGACCGAGTTGGACGACCTGGCGGGGCGAGAGTGCACCGATGAGCCAGTCCGAGGCGATCCGGGCCCGGTTGTCCGGAATGTCGAGCAGGTGGAGCGCGCGCGTCAATACCTTGGCGGGTACGCCGGAGACGGGATATCCGACAGGGTTGGCGACCGCTCTCGCCCCGGCAAGGTCGACTGCGAACCCAAGGTCGTGATGCCGGTACGCACGGCTGCGGCCGCACCCGTAGGCCGCGGCGATGTTGTGAGCAACGCACCTGCCCTGCCGTTCCGCGTGCTGCGCCGTCATCGGAGTGAGTTCACCCGGGCGCGTGCTGTCATGGACTGCGGTCGCGTCGCCACAGGCGTGGATCTCGGGATGGCCTGGCACGCTGAGGAACTCGTCGACCACGAGTCGCCCCCTGGTGGTCGGGAGGCCCAGGCTCTCGACCAGCGGATCCGGCCGCACTCCGACGCACCACACCAGCGATCGGGTGGGTACGAACTCCCCGTCGGACAGGTGCACACCACCAGCGGAGGCTTCCTCCACGGTCGTGCTCGTTCGAATCTCGACTCCGCGCTCGCTCAGGATCCGAGTGGCTGCGACCGCGAGGCGGGCGTCGAGCTGGGGGAGGATGCGAGGCGCCTGCTCGACAAGGAGCCACCGGACCAGCTGTTCGAGGCCGCCAGGGCAGCGCCGAGCGGCCGTGAGGGTTGCCAACTGTCCCTGCGAGGCCACTTCGGTCCCGGTGTATCCAGCACCCACGACCACGAAGGTGCAGCGCTCATTGCGTTCCTCGGCATCAGCCGTCTGCGCCATTTCGATCTGCTTCAGCACATGGTCGCGTAGGTAGAGAGCCTCGGCGATGCTGCGGAATCCGTACGCATACTCCGCGATTCCCGGGATCGGAAGGAGCTTGTCCACACTCCCGACAGCGAGGACCAGATGGTCGTAGCCGAGCGCCCTGCGTCGACCGTCGGGATCGACAAACGCCACCCGCCGATCAGCGAGGTCGACTTCGACAACCGTGCCGAGAAGGAACTGGACTCCCGGGCAGGCCGCCGCCAGCGGTACCGCAACACGCCGAGGCTCAAGGACACCGCCGGCGACCTCGGGAAGCAGGGGCAAATACAGGTAGTAGTCGGTGGGGTTTACCTGGACGATCTCCATCGTGCCCTTGGTCACCCGCGAGAGGGTCCGCCCTGCGTGGAAGCCGGCGAAGCCGGCGCCGACGATGACGGTGCGCCTGCGCGCGGGATACTCGTTCACGGCGACCTCGGCCCTGTGAGTAAACGTGACATCGACCCTTCGACTCCGACCTCGAGTCGACACCCTTCCAACCGGGAAAGCGGCAGCCTCCCGGTCAGAGACGGTCGCGATGACCAGACCCAGGTCGGCTGCCGATTTCACCAACGAGGAAGCACAAGCGTGAACACCTTGCCGCATCCCGGCGGGACTACTTCTTCTTGGCGGTCTCCCCTGTTTCCTTCTCGGACTTCTGCTCGCTCTTCTCGCTTTTCTCGGACTTCTGCTCGGACTTCTGCTCGCTCTTCTGCTCGCTCTTCTGCTCGCTCGTCTCAGTGCGCTGGACAGGGATGGACCTCGGCTCGGCCATCTGCTCACGCACCGGAATCGACACCTCGAGGACGCCGGCGTCGTACCGGGCAGAGATCTCACTCTCGTCGGCCCCCTCCGGCAACATCACCCGGCGCTCGAACAGGCCGTAGTGGAACTCTGTGGTTCCGCGCTCGCGCCTCTCCTCCCTACGTTCGCCACGAATCGTCAGTATCGAGTTGTCAACCTCAATCTGGATGTCCTCGGGGTCCATCCCAGGGAGTTCGGCCCGGACAACGTACGTCCCATCGTCGACGAACTGCTCGAGCCTCATACCTCGCACTTCCGTCGGAGCCTGCTGACTGCCCCACGCCAGAACCTGTGGGAGATTCTCCGCCCACTCGAGGAGGTCGGGGAGAGTACGCACTACTGCTGGCTGCCGTGTCGCCATACAAGTCCCTCCTTTGCTGTCACGTACGAGTCGATCACGGTCATCTGCACTGTTTTCAGGGGCGAGCGGCCCCTGACCACGCGGCACTTTTCCTTTATTCTTTGAACCTGTTACCGACTCCACCGCCGCCTTCCCGTATCCGTCCTCGGTCGGCGCGTGCACCCCGGCACGGACTTTTCCAGAACCTAGGCCGAGATCAGGCAAGATGTCTGATCAGAGAAGCCGGCCAAGGAAGCGCGCTCCCCCGTATTCAGCAATTGGAGCAGGCACGCCGCCGTCGTGGCATATTTCGTCGGATGTGCACGCGCCACATGAGGGCGCAGCCTCAGGACCAGGCCCTTGCGGGCTGTTCTAGTGTGGAATTTGGGCCCTGTGGGGACCGATCGAAGGACGAGCAGGCCACTCTCGAATTCCGTCCTGGTCGAAAGGAGAGATGATGACAACCAAGCTGAACAGCAGAGCGTTCGATTTCGCTAAGGAACTGGTCAAGGGCGGAAAGTACGTCATCGACGACAAGGACGCGTGGAGCGAGCACCGACCGTCGGCAGCACAGGAGAACGCCTACCTCGACGAACACGGGTTCAGTGCGTACGGGAAGTGGTACCTCGGCGTCGACGACGAGGCTCCTGCCGACACGAAGGCTCATTACAAGTTTCCCTACGGAGATTTCACCAAGATCCACCGATGTGGCGTCATCAGCGCCGAGACCCGAGCTGCCCAGCAGAAGTACGACGACATCGAGTCCGCCGCAGGCCACCTGCATGGCATGCTCGACGGCGCCGCTTGACAAGGGTGGCGAGTGGCTCCTCAGAACAGCTACGGACGCGTGGACACAACACGCCTGGGTTCCGTCGACCTCCTTGGGGCCGACGGAATCATCCGAAGCGGCTCGCCTAGACCACCGGTCGTTCCGCTTTGGCCTGGAGGATGTGCATGAACTCGTGCATCCAGGCGGGGTGGTCATTCCATGCCCGCCCGGACACCACCTGCCCGTCCACGACAGCGGCTGCGTCGACGAACTCCGCACCCGCAAGAGTGACGTCCGGTTCGAGTTCCGGGTACGCCGCCGTGCGTCGGCCGGCAAGGACACGCGCGGCGGCCGGGATCAACGGTCCGTGACACAGCTGAGCCACCGGCGCGTCGGTTTCGTAGAAGTGACGTACGATTCGCTGACAGTCGGGGTCATTCCGGATGTATTCCGGTGCGCGCCCGCCAGGGATGACGAGTGCTGCGTAGTCAGCGGGTTCGACGTCGGCGAACGCGACGTCCGCGGGCCACGCATACCCAGGCTTCTCGGTGTAGGTGTCGAAATCGGGGCTGAAGTCGTGCACGACGAACTGTAGCTTCTTTTTCTCCACGGCCGCGATGTCGACTTCATACCCCTCTTCTACGAGTCGCTGGTACGGATACATCACCTCGAGTGACTCAGCGCCATCACCGGTAATTATCAAGACCTTGGGCATCTGTACACCTCCTGTGAACGCTCGGAGATGTCCCAGCAGACGCCAGGAAGTGGCAACCGGCAAGGGCCGAACATCCCAGGACGGTTCGGCGGCGCTCGCTCGCTGCTCGGCTGGGTGGTCACGGCCCCCAGCGTTCTCCGGCGCGAGCACCCGGTCGAGGACGGTCGGACCGTCGTCGGCATTCCTGTTCGCGAGGTGATGGGCGAAACGAGGTAGGAAGGCCACGATCAGCAAGACCGACAGGATCCTCCCTCAGGGAAGCGCCGCTGCGGCGTCCGTGGCGATCTGAAGGTCTTCTCTGGGCTCGACGACAAGGACGGAGACCGCAGCACCGGCCGGGCTGACCGGGCCGTCGTCGTTCCTGTTGCCGCGCACGGGCGCGGGAACACCGAGTTGGCGCAGTCCGAGACATACCGCCAACCGAACTTCTGGTTGGTCCCAGCCGATCTCGCCGGTGAACACGAGCGCGTCGAGGCGCGACAGGCTGCTTGCGGCCGCGGCGATCTCACGTCGTACCCGGTGTACGTACACCTCCAGGGCGAGAGTCGCGGCGTCGTCACGAGGGGCTGCAGCGACCAGCTCACGGGTGTCGCCAGAACGGCCACTGGACAGTCCCAGCAGACCCGACTCGCGGTAGAGCCCCTGAGCCAGCTCCTCGAGGGAGAGCCGACCGCCGAGCAGCCAGATCAGCATGCCTGGGTCGATCGCGCCCGACCGGCTGCTCATCGGAAGGCCGTCCAGCGGGGTGAAGCCCATGGAGGTGTCGACGCTCCGGCCACCGTCGACAGCGCAGACCGACGCGCCGCCACCCAGATGGCAGATCACCATCTGTAGGCCGGCCACGTCTTGTCCGACCAGCTGTGCGGCACGTCGGGTGGCCCACGAGTAGGACAATCCGTGAAAGCCGTACCGTCGCAGTCCCCAATGCGACCGCCACCGCGCGGGCAGCGGGTATGTTGCCGCGGCAGCGGGCAGACTCGAATGGAAGGCGCTGTCGGGGCAGACCACGTGAGGTACACCTGGTAGTCGTTGCCTGAGTCGGTCGAGCAGCATCAGCGCCGGAGGGACATGCAACGGTGCGAGGTCGGCCACGCTGTCCAGATGGGCACGTAGCAGGTCATCGACGACCCTGGCACTGCGTACCTCATCACCGCCGTGGACAAGCCGGTAGCCAACCGCATCGGGAGCCTTCTGGTCCGCGACGAAGGCGTCCACGATGCCCAGGACCCCCGACGATTCCGGCGGGTCGGAGATGTCCAGCCGATCCCCGGTGGCGCCACCGTCGACATAGACGAGGTGGAGGCTGCTCGACCCCGCATTGACGGTCAGAATTCTCACAGTGCCTCCGGTCCAGCGTCGCTTGCCCACCTCTCGTCATTCCTGCCTGAGCTCGCGGCCTTCTCAGCCCGGGACAGGTGGCACAGTGCCTTGACGGGCGGCTTCAGAGGAGCTGACCGAAGATCTGGAACACTCGCGACCAGTGCTCGGTCTGAGGGTTCTTCAGGCCAGGGTCGATGATCTTGAAGGTCCTGGCCAGTGCAAGGCTGAGGCCACCGGCTACGTTCGGCAGCCTTTCCTCGGTCTCGTCGCTGATCGTGACGTCCAACGGAGGCCGTGCGGCCAGGATGTCAAGGATCGGGGTCAGTTCGATCTCCTCGTCGAGGCGCCGGAACTCATGGATGCTCTCCTGGAGTCCCTTCGTGATGGGCAGGTCGGTCGGCTGGATGACGTCCCTCCCGTTGGCCTTCGCCGACGCCTTCGCGATCAGGAAAAGATCGTAGATCTTGTTGTCCAAGAAATCCTGGTAGCGCTTGAGATCGTTCTTGTCGACGTCTAGGCTCGCCGCTGCACGGAAGAACCGTTCGAATCTGCTCCTACTCTGGACCGGCATAGTCGCCTCCTGGTCTCCAGGCCGGCATCGCGTCACAGTTCTCACCACCCTAACCCTCAGCGTCTTGAACGGTCCCTGGCGAAGAAAACGACATTCCGTCCGTGGTGATTAGCACTGCAACTATTTACGGGCACTGCCCCTTGTGGGGAACTGCCCCATCTGGTTGCGTGGAATCTGAGACCGGGGAACGCCCGACGCGTAGAACGGCTCCCGCGCTGGCGTGCGAACTCGGAGTGGAACCTCGCCGAAGGCCCGAATACCTATTTTCGGCGGCTCCCCGGACGACCTGGCCAGTCGTTGCCGGGTCACCCAGACATCGGACAGGAAGGTGGAAACCATGGATTACCCGCTGCAGAACAAGACGGTGGCGTTCGTGGCCACCGACGGAGTGGAGCGGGTGGAACTCGAACAGCCTCGGGGTGCACTGTACGGCGCCGGGGCAAGAAGCGAGATCCTCTCGATCCACCCCGGCGAGATCCAGGCACGCCAGTTCGACCTCAACGCAGCAGGAACCTTCCCGGTCGACCGGCTCCTGGCCGACGCCTCCGTGGACGACTACGACGCCTTGGTCCTGCCCGGCGGGACCATGAACCCAGACCAACTGCGCATGAACAAGGATGCCGTCGCCTTCGTGAAGGCATTCGTCGAGAGCGGTAAGCCGATCGGCGTGATCTGCCACGGTCCCTGGACCCTCGTGGAGGCCGACGCGGTACGCGGTCGCCGGTTGACCTCATGGCCGAGCGTGCGCACCGACCTGCGGAACGCCGGAGCAGAAGTCGTCGACGAAGAGGTGGTCATCGACGGGCAGTTCACCTCCAGCCGTTCACCGGCGGACCTGCCGGCCTTCTGCGCGGCCATTATCGACCAGTTCACTCGCGCTCCCAGCAGAGCCGCCTGACAGTAGTACTGCAGGCAGCGGTCCCTTGTGCAGGTGGCCGGAGCGTGGTTGCGTGGAAATCGCGAGCAGCGGTTCGCTGCTGAAGGTGCTGCCGCGCGGATGAATCGAAACCGCAGTCAGCAGATCGTGGTGTCGCCTCCAGCCTGGCCCGAGGCACCCTGCTGATCAGGCTCCAACCCACTGGCGGGCCGGGAAACAGCGCAGAAGGCGAGGTATCGCCCCATGAAAGCAGTCGTGTACCACGGCCCACGTAACGTAGCCGTAGATGAGGTTCCCGATCCCAGGATCGAGCAACCGACCGATGCGATCGTCAAGATCACGTCGACGAACATCTGTGGGTCCGACCTGCACATGTACGAAGGCAGGACGTCGTTCGAACAAGGGCGGATCTTCGGGCACGAGAATCTCGGCGAGGTCGTCGAGACAGGACCAGCCGTGCAGGACCTCCACCAGGGCGACATGGTGGCGGTGCCGTTCAACGTCGCGTGCGGAACCTGCGAGAACTGCAACGCGGGGTTGACGAACTACTGCCTCACCGCAAATCCGGATCCCCAGATCGCGGGCGCGGCCTATGGGTTCGCTGACATGGGGCCGTGGAACGGCGGACAGGCGGAATACCTGCGGGTACCCTGGGCTGACTTCAACGCCCTTCCTCTCCCACCTGGCGCCCGGGACAAGGAAGACGACTACGTGATGCTTGCGGACATCTGGCCGACCGGCTACCACGCCACCGAGATGGCAGGTGTCGCGCCGGGTGACACCGTGGTCGTCTACGGCGGCGGACCTGTCGGTCTCTTCGCGGCCTACTCGTCCGTACTCAAGAGCGCCTCCAAGGTCATGGTGGTCGACCGGCACCCCGATCGCCTGGCGCTGGCGGAGAAGATCGGCGCCGTTCCGATCGACGACTCGAAGACCGACCCGGTCCATGCGGTCCTCGAGCAGACCGACGGCAAGGGAGCGGACCGCGGTTGCGAATGCGTCGGCTACCAGGCGCACGACCCGCAGGGCAAGGAGCAGAACAGCCTCACGCTCAACCGTCTCATCGACTCGGTGAAGTTCACCGGCGGGATCGGCGTGGTCGGCGTGTTCGTTCCCAGTGACCCGGGATCGCCTGACGACCTTGGCAAACAGGGAAAGGCGCCAATCGACTACGGCAAGTTCTGGTTCAAGGGCCAGTACATGGGAACCGGCCAGTGCCCGGTCAAGCGCTACAACCGCAAGCTCTGCAACCTGATTGCCGCGAACAACGCGCAGCCGTCGTTCCTCGTCTCCCACGAACTCCCACTCAGCAAGGCGCCGGAGGCCTACCAGCACTTCGACGCCCGCGATCACGGCTGGACCAAGGTCGTGCTCAAGCCGCACGCCCAGACCACCTCGTGATACCGGGAGGTTCAGAAGGGACCGCCCCGAAACTGCCCGCCACCGGCTGCGACCCCATGCGTAGCCGGTGGCGAGTACTTGGTGCGCGGCGCTTGAAGAGTGCCGCCACCCTGGGGCTATCGAGACGACGCCAACGGTCTGGTGCCCTGAGCCAGTGCCCGCTGCTGGCTGCCGGTGAGTGGGTTGGCCTCTGCGTGCGCAACGATCAACCCATGTGCTCGCGCGTTTCTCCGTAAGTGCCGCGGGTACTGCCGCCAGATGAAGGCGATACGCGTCGGCCTTGTCGCCGACCCTGCGAAGCCCACTCAGATAGCGCGCCGGACACTGCGCTGTCCCGACTGAACGACCAGGCCCACGAACATCAGTGGGATGTGGTCGTCGGACTCACCGAACTTCCTCTTCGCGACGAAGACGGTGGATACCTGCTGATCGAGACCGACCCACAGCACCGGACGGCGGTGCTGTCCCTCCCCGCGCTGGGCGGCTTCGCATGCACAAACGCAGCCGCCACGCGTTGCGCGAGCTCATCAGCGGCATGTTCGACCCCACCTCGGAGCGTGGCCACCGGGTGCCGCTGCCTCGGCGTGGTGGCCGCTGGCGCCTGCTTCTGGGGATGGTGCTCGCGAACCGGCCGTGGCGCCTCGTGCCCGGGCTCAAGACAGCCCTCGTCGCGGCACTCACGACCGGCGTCATCGCCACCATCTCCTCCACCGTGTGGGTGTTGGCAGGCTCGTTGTCGCCGTGGCGCCTGGTCGTTGCGACGATCGCCTCCATCGCGCTCGTCGTCGGCTGGCTCGTCGTCGACGGTGGCCTGTGGGACCGCCCGGATGACGACTCCTCTCCAGCGCGGGAGCGGTCGCGTCTGTACAACACCTCGACGCTGGTGACCCTGACCGTCGCGGTGCTCATCTGCTACATCGCGCTCTACGTCCTGAACATGCTCTGGGCGCTGTTCATCCTCGACCCATCCTTGATGGGCGGCTACCTCAAACAACCATTCCGCTACGCAGACCTGTTCGTGCTGGCCTGGTTCGTCGCGTCGGCGGCCACCGTCGGCGGCGCACTGGGCAGCGGCCTCGAGTCCGACGAAGCCATCCGTGCGGCCACGTACTCCAAGCGAGAGGAGGACCGCCGCAACCGGCTCGCACGCGACCAGACCTGACGCGCGAGGCTGAACGCGGCTGCACGTCGTTTCCGGTGGCGCCTCGCGACCCTGTTGGAAGGCCGCAACGTGCGCAACACGCTCAACGGTTGCGGGAGCTCGGTGTCGCCGAGCTCGTGCCTGGTTCATCGTGCCGCAGTTGTGGCGTCCCACCGTGCTCTACCGGAAGGATCCGGCCCAGCCCCAGTGAGCAGTAACCGCCTCGTCCTACTCGTCAGACCGTGCTTGACGGGTCAGGCTCGGCCGTCTCGTCAGGTTCATCGACGGCTGGTTGTGGCCATCGGCTGGCCAGCAGTGCGCACCCGCGCCCTGGTCGCGTTGATCGAGGCCAAGGAAACCCATCTCCTCGAGGCGGCGGTACGAATACGCCAACGCCGAGCAGCTCACCAACCAGATGGCCTGACCAAGCCATCAACCCTGTCCGTCAAAGCGGGGCAACCCAGTTCACGCCGGCGTCCAGTGGGCAGGCGGCAGCCCCGGAGTCGCCACTGCTGACCACAATCCGGCCCGGCGCCTTACGAGCCGGAATCTCCGGATATGTCGCCATGGTGTGGTCAGCGTGACTCCACTTGTCCTCCCAGCGTCCAACTGCCAACAACTTCGTGCTCAGTGTCCACGCCGGGTTGCGGAGTCGGCCGGCGTGCTGGGCTCGGTGTACGGAGCACGACTCCGGGCCCTTCGCAGGTCGGGACCTGTCCCCGGCGCCCCGCGGTATCTCGGCGTCCTTTGTCCAGAGTTAGTGGGGCGCGCCCCGCTGCCTCGAACCCGGCCGACCTGCGGAGTGGTCGGGCGCAGGCGAGGTCGAAGCTGAGGTTCATGACGGCTTTGCGATGACCATGAACCTGTTCTCGACACCTCGCAGGAACTTCACGAATCCGCACAGTCCTGGCACGCTTTCCATCAGGCCGAAGACCGGGATCAGGAAGATCACGGCGAGGGGCTCCCACCACCTGCGACGGCCGTCGCCGGATACGCATGCGTTGACCCGGAGCCCCTCCCAATACATCCAGATCGTGTAGGCCATGTTCAGCGCCCAGAGAGGAATGACGAAAACCGTCACCGGCGACGTGTTCGGGTCGGACAGAATAAGGCCCAGGAGCATGACGACTCCGACGTTCTGGATCGGTCCGACGACCCATGACATGACGGAGTATCCGAGCAACAGCCGGTTTCGCAGTTGCAGCGAGCCGTTGCATACCAGGCCCGCCAGCCCCCACGACCAGCGCTGCCGCTGCTGGAAGAAGTCGCGGAGACTTGCCGGCGAGGCGCCGTAGCTTCGCCCGCTGAACCAGCCGCTCCGCCCCTTGTACCGAGCGCTGAAGAGGAGTGCGAACTGAGCGTCCTCGACCAAGCTTCCAGGGCCGAAATCCCAGCCGATCGCCGCCTCGATCGACGCCCGCACCAGCAGAAGCTCACCATGCACGCCCGCACGCGGCGTACCCGTCCCGGTCCAGGCGGAGAACCGCCCGACATCTTCGGCGGGCCGGACCGAGTCCGCGAGCCAGGTGAACCTGTTCACGGCGTACTCACGCGGGTAGGTCAGGATGCCCTGTGCCAGGTGCTTGGCGTCGCCGTCAGCCTGACGCTGTTCCTCTATGAATCGGGCCATGGCGACGGCGGTGTCCGGACCCACGCCGGTGTCGTCGTCCATGTGCAGGACCCAGACGTCGTCCCGGTCCTCGTGCTCACGGATGCGCAGCTCATGCGAGTAGTGGGCTGCGCGTGCCTTGAACTTCGTTCCGTTCAGAGTGCGATATCGCTTTGGAACGGTGACGAGCCGTATCTGAGGGTTTTCGGCAGCCAGCCTTGTGATCCGTTGTCTGGCCTCACAGCCCTCCTCGATGACGATGTCGATCCGCAGGTAGGGAAAAGGCTTGGAGAGATGGGCGACGTAGGAGAGTACTGAGCGCTCGAGCGCCGGGTAGACGTCGTGCCGGCCAATGGTCGGAATGACAACGATCAAGAAGTTCCTGCATCTGGGCAAACCGCGGCCTGCCCAGCGTGCCTCCGACTCGCGCAGTGCCTTGCGCGTACGTCGTATGCCGAACATACCGGTGAGAGTGTTGAGAATCTGCCACGACCACAGGATGGTCAACGGCCAGCCAAGCACGCCGGCGACCGGGTCCACGAAGAAGCGGTCGGTCACCATTATCCCGAGGTAGCCGAAAGCGATCGGCAAGTACGTAGGCTCCCAACGCTCCAGCCTCCGGTGCAGTGCGCTCGTCTGCCCCCGTTTCGGCGAAGTGATCGTGGCTCGAGGCGCCCCCGCGCTTAGCTCTTCCCGGCCTTCCAGCGTGGCGTCCCAATCCGCCGGCACAACGTTCGACCCCCTTTTCCCACGCCGTCATCGCTGGGCAATGAACAACCAGTCGTCGGCAATTTCACCCTGAACAGGTATTTGTTGAGCACCTCAACCCGTCTGACGACAAGCACACTTTTGCCAAGATCACAGGAGGGCCCAAGTCAGGGAACTTTTCAGTTGCCGTTGCCTTGACGCTCGTGATTCCCAACCTCATCAGCCGTCCAGTGCGGGGACCACACCCGAAGGTCCCAGCACTGTGCTGGCGCACTCACCAAATCAGATCGCCCCGATAGACGGGGTTTGTTCAGAGCTTGGCTTTACTCGCCGACGGGCGCGCGGCTAACATCGCACGCCGACCCCATGCAAAGGAGTGTGATGAGTAGGCGGAAGCGAGCTTTTCAGGCGATTGCTGTTGCAGTTGCCATCTCCGGAATCGTTGCATCAGTGACAATCGTGGCGAAGGCGGTCAATGGCGCGAAAACCGCCCCGATCGCTCGCCACGCGGCCGGCGGCCAATCCGCCAAGTCCGACGTACTCCGGTGGATGTCCGGTCTTCCACACGGTGGCGAAAGAGGCGTCGTATCCGGCTTCTTCGGCGGGTACAGCGGCGGTACGTTCAGCCTGGAGCAAACGGAGCTACTCAGGAAAGAGACCGGTCACTATCCAGGTCTGCTGGCCTGCGACTACGGCAACTGGGTGAGCAGCGCCAACACCCAGGTGGACACCTCGTGCAACGGCACGTTGAAGAAGTGGTGGAGCAGTGGCGGACTCGTCAGCGTCGGCATTCACATGCCCAGTCCGACCGGCCACAGCTTCGACACGAAGCTCGACGACTTTGCTGATCTCACCAACACCCACACCGCCGTCGGGCGCTCCTGGCAGCGCTCACTAGAGCGGATGGGCGACGGGCTGAGCGATCTGCAGAAGGCCGGCGTCGTAGTGTTGTGGCGACCGTTCCACGAGATGAACGGTGACTGGTTCTGGTGGGCCAACCAGCATCCGTCCGCTTTCAAGAGGGTATGGGCGTACACATACGACTACCTCGTCAACACCCGCGGACTCGACAACCTGATCTGGGTGTACGCACCGGACTGCAGCCGCAACAGCAATCTCACCGACTACTACCCCGGCGCGGGCAAGGTCGACGTCGTGGGACTCGACTGCTACACGGACAACCCCTCTGGTGGCGACGGCAAGGTTGTCAGAAACCTCGACAGGCAGTACAAGCAGATGCTCAGCCTGGGCAAGCCTTTCGCCTTCACCGAAGTAGGCCCGCGCTTCCGCGTGGATGGGACATTCAACTGGAAGAAGTGGATTGACGCCATTCAGCAGCGGTATCCCAGGACCACGTACTTCCTCGCTTGGAACGACAAATGGAGCCCGGCTCAGAACCGGAACGCCAAGGGCCTGATGAACGACCCGTGGGTCATCAACCGAGACAACATCGGCGGCGCCACAGGCGCCCCGTTCCACGCCCCACCGGTCGGCCGTAGCTGACGCCGCGCGGACGGCCACGCGCATGGCCGTGGCCGTCCGGGCAGGCAGGTCTCCGATAGACCATGGCGGGTCCAACAGGCTCCGCGTCATACGTCCCCGTCCGCCGCCCGATGGAACGAGCTCCCAGACACCGCGGCGCTCTACGGCCCGCGTAGCTGACGGATCGGACATCGACTGGACAGTCTGGACAGATGGGGCACGCGTCGGCGTCACCGAGTCCGGCGACGTCGAGCAGGTCGGGGCCTACTGGCCGGGGCCAAGTCCCACGTCAGGTTGATCCCGCACGTGATGACCGGGACCGGCTTGCCGGAACCGAAGATGTCTTGTAACTTGGCTGGATAAGGGCAGCCTTACCTATCCCACCGAGGCGGCATCTGATGATCGTGTGTCATTGCGGGGTCGTGAACGACCGCGCGGTCGTCGACGCCGTCCGCGGCGGGGCCCGCACTCTCGCCGGCGTCTGCAGGTCCACCGGTGCCGGACGCGGCTGTGGAGGGTGCATCTTCTCGATCAAGCGTCTCCTGTGCGAGCATCAAGATGATCCCGCATTGCAGGAGGTGGACGTTGCAGCCAGTTAGTCCTCGATTGGTCGAGTTGCTCAACGATGCCCTGACCTTCGAGCTCACGGTGACCAACACCTATTTCCTCCACGCTAGGACGCTGGACCACTGGGGGTTCGAGCGGCTGGGCAAGGTCTTCTACGACCTGTCACTTGAGGAGATGCGCGACGCCGACGCGCTGATTCAGCGGATCCTGCTCTTCCACGGCCATCCCAACGTGCAGCGGCTCAATCCCATCCAGGTGGGCGAGGACGCGGTCGAGGTGCTGAGGCTCGCGCTCGGGAGCGAGCAGGCCGCCGTCGCGCAGTTCAATGCCTCGGCCGAGGAGTGCCACAACCTCGGCGACCACGGCACCGCGGCCGTCTTCGAGGAGATGGTCCGCGACGAGGAGAAGCACGCGGACTGGTTCGAGAGCCAGATCGACGCCATCGACCGCGTCGGCACCGCCAACTACCTCGCCCAGCAGATCTCCACCGGCCGGTCCCCCGCCTAGGCTCCACCCCGGCCCGGCCCCGCGCTCGCCGCTCCGGCTGCGCTGCTGTCACCCACGCATCGCGACCCCCTGCCAGCCAGTACCTGGCCTCGGGCCAGTCGCAGTGCCAGGTCATCTACGCCGACCCCTAATGACTGCGTCGGATCACGCCATGGCATCGTCCCTACGTCGCTCACCGAACGGTAAACGTGGCACTGGCAGGGCTCGCGGATGCGTTGCCTGTAGGAGTTCCGTTCAGGCTCGCCTACTGCCAATCGAAGATTACGCCCACGGTGGCTGAGCGGTCCGCGTCCAGCAGTGCATACGCCTCGGCGCCGTCGCGCGGCGCGAACTTGTGCGTGACGAGACCGCACATCCCTGCGAAGCGTCCCGACGCCACGAGGCTGAAGAACAGCCCGCGAATGTCGTGTTCACGCCGTCCCAGCAGGTGGCGGCCATGTGCGCCCACCACGGTGAGGCCACGAACGATCAGATCGGAACTGAGCCGCTGCTGGGAGGGATCACCTACGTCGCCGACAATGACCACACGGCCGTGGTCGGCCACAGCGGCCAGGGCGTGAGTGAGAACGCCCGGGTTGCCGGTGCAGTCGAGGACTGTAGCCGGTGCTGCGATTCCAGACAGTCCGTTGGCCAGATCCTGCTGCAGGACTGCCGTAGCTCCGCCTGCTCGGGCGAGCTCGAGCCGCGGTCCACCCCCGCGATGGACCATCACAACGTCGGCCGCGCCCAGAGCCGCCAGCCATCGCACGGTCATCTGACCGATGGGCCCCGCCCCGACGACCACGGCCGAACTGCCCAAGCGTGCCTGTGATGCTTCCACGCCGACGAATGCGACCTTGGCCAGCGCGAACCACGCCGCATCCTCGTCCGAAACGTCGTCTGGAACCCGCGTGCACACGCTCGCGTCGGCGACATGGTGAGACGCGTGACCGAGGAGAGCCACTACCCGGTCACCTGGGCGGAAGTCGCCGGTGACATCAGGGCCGACATCGCTGACCTCGCCGACGAGCGAGTACCCAGGACGACTGGGATAGTCAAACCACCGGTCCCAGTGCGTTCCAGGGGCGAATCCGCCGCTGTAGATGATGCCCTCGGTGCCGGTGCTGATCAGCGATACCCGAGTTCGCAGCCGGATCTGACCAGGCGCGAGATCGGGTAGCTCGACCTCCCGCAACTCGACCTTGCCTGGCTGTGGAAAGACGACTGCTTCGGCCATGTCCTCATGTTTTCATGGCGGCAGGGAGACAGGTGGTCTCGGTGCGGAAGCGTGCTGCCGTGCCGGTGGCCTGTCGCCGCCGGGCCTACATCTCGAAGGGCGCCAACACTCGTGCGAACGATGAACTCAGGGCCTCCTACCCGAGGTGCGACCGCAGAGCGTCATCCTGCACATCAGCCCGGCGGCAACGGCACCGGGTCGGGAGACCAGCTGCACCGCGGCGCCGACGCCGGGTACTGGCCGAGCAGCTCGCGGATGCGGGCGGCGTCGTCGATCGCATATCAGGCGGGGGCTTCGCACTCCCCCGAGCTGGCAAGCTCAGCTCGCTCGATGGTGACCGTGCCATCGACCACGTCCACTGACAGGTAACGACCCGGCCGATCGTAGGCGCGCACGTTCAGCGCTACCCCGTCGACGTACAGGGTCGCGATCGTGCCGTCAACGACGATATCGATGTCGTAGGCCCGCCCCGGCTCGACGGTGAACGGACGCTCCGAGCCGCGGTTGTCGTAGCGGTACCACGGATAGTTTGGGATCCGGTCGAAGTCGATCCTGCGCTCCCCGGCGCGGAAGGTGAAGGCATAGCCGTCGGTTGCGGTGTCGTCCTCGAACAGCCTGAGAGCAAAGCTACGCGGGGACTGCGGCGTGATACCCAGACTGATCACGTACGGGTACTCGGCCGGGAGCTCACCAAGTTGTCTGGCCTGCCGGCCATCCGGGGACGCCAGAGTGATCGGGTCGCCGATCAACTTCTCCGGCCGGCCCAGTGCCGCCCGGACGGTGTCAGGGATACGGACCCCAAGCGAGCCATCTGCTCGCTGGTACACCTCGTGCACCACCAGGGTTCCGCCCCACTGCCAAGCACCAAGATCAGTTTCGCCTTCCTTGGTCGCGACCCAACCGAAGAGGTAGCGGCGCTCACCATCCGAAGCCGACCGCGCGGCGTAGTAGGCGCGACCGTCGAAGCCGTCATCCACCGGCGCACTCCACGGACCAAGCAGGCTCTCGCTGCTGCGGTAGACGGTCTTGCTGCGATCGCTGTATTCAGTGGTCAGCAGGTACCAGCGATCCCCGATCCGGAAGAGGTCCGGCATTTCGTGCATGGTGTAGAGATCCGGTGCCCAGAAGTCGCCCTGAAAGGCCCACGATTCCAGGTCGGTCGAGGTGAACCAGACCGTACGGCCGGTGACCGCGCGAAGGTCAGATCCCTTCCGGGCGCCGAGAATCATCACCCATCGGTCGTTCTCCTCATCCCGCAGCACGAACGGATCGCGCCAGTTGTCCGGATCATAACCTTCCTGCGGCGGCAGCAGGTCGCCGTTGATCTTGGTCCAGCTCTCCAGATCCTCGCTGACCGCATGCATCAATACCTGGGCCGGCTTGCCCGCTGCCGCGTGGTCCCGGTTGTAACCGGTGTAGAACGCGTGATACCGACCATTCGCTTCGAACACGCTGCCGGCGAAGATGAACTGATCTTGATCCTTGTCGCCGCCTCGCAGCACCACTTCGCCCAGGTCGGTGTAGCTCACGAAGTCGGTAGTACGGGCGAGCGCCCATCCGAACGGTTCGCCGAACGGGCCAGGTCGTCGAGTGTCCCGCTGGTGGAACAGTTGGTATGCGCCATCGGCGAAGACGGGCATGCAGTCCCCGAACCAGGTTTTCGGGTGCTGGTAGTAAAGCCCGGGCATGGGTTCGATCTCCTTATCTCGTTCGGTGACGGCGATCAGATGTTGGCCCGCAGCCGGCAACGAACATCCGTTATGGCGAAGATGATCACGGTGGCAGGACACCATCAGTGCACCGGGGACCGCGACGCCACCGTCTCGGGCGTCATCGCGGTCCCCCTGGCACATCCAGCGGTCACTGCCGCCAGCCCGACCGCAGCCGTGTCAGTCACGCACCGACGTCACCTCATCGCAGTCCTCCCCGGCTTGGAGAGCGTTGTCCACCGTAGGACAGACTTATGCGTCTACGCGCGTCCTCGCGTTGGCATCGATCATGGAATCGTGCTTGTGGGCTGGCGTTTGGCCTGGTGAGTGGCGATGACATCGGTGTCACAACCCGCTTGGAGAAGGAGTGAAGATGACCGGACGGCCGACGATTCACGATGTCGCACGCCATGCCGGCGTCGCGGTCAAGACTGTCTCCCGGGTATTGAACAGCGAGCGGGCCGTGAGCGAGTCGACACGGGCACGCGTGCAGGCCTCAATCCGAGCATTGGACTATCGACCGAACTCGGCTGCGCGGGTGCTTCGCAAGCACGTCACTCGGTCGATCGGTTATGTGTGCGAGGACATCTCCGAGCCGGTCCAGGCACGCTTGGCACGGGCGATCGAACGGGTGGCCAGCCAGCACGAGTCGACGCTGACGGTCTCGCTCACCCACCACGATCCCGGTCTTGAACAAGACGTCATCGAGTCGCTGTTGTCCCGCCAGGTCGACGGCCTCGTGCTGTGGCCGACCGGTGTCGGCAGCCGATTTCTGCAACGCCTGTCCAGCACTGTTCCCGTGGTCTGTGTGGATCGTCCGATCGACGGCGTCGAAACCGACACGGTGTTCTGCGACAATCGGCGCGGCGTAGGGGACCTGGTCGACTTCCTGGTCCGGCGTGGCCACCGGCGGATCGGCTTCGTTGGCGACCCAGCCGACCTGTTCACCCAACAGGAACGCTTCGAGGCATACCGCACCGCCCTTGCCCGCCACGATCTCAAGGACGACCCACGCATCGTCTTTCGCCAGGATCAGGACGTCGACCAACTGCGAAAGCAACTGCACTACTGGCGGTCCTCGCCGGCACCGCCGACCGCGCTCGTCGCGGCGAGTTCACTGTCGGCCACCACGCTTGTTCGGGCGTTGCCGCCGGCAGATCCGATTGAAATCGCCGGGTTCGACGACTTCCCACTCGCCGATGTGATCCGCAGCGGCATCACCGTCGTGATGCAGGACATCGAAGAGATCGGCCGCGCCGCCGCGGAAACGCTCTTCCGCCGGCTCTCCGGCCACAACGCCGGTTTCACTCACACCCGAGTTTCCTCGACCCTGATAGACCGAAGTGGCGAAGCTGGCACCTCGTCACCCAACCCTGGTGGCAGATAAGCACAGGCCACCTGGCTCTCCTCATGGGCTGGGCTATGCGCTATGTGGCTGACTGTATCCGTGCGGTTGCGTGTGACCGCAGTCAAAGCATGAGACCACTGACGACGGTGACCAAGGGACCAACTCGCGCCATGGAAACGGGCGAAACGGACACCGACCTCCGCGTCCTCAGCAGCCGGCGGGTGGCGTATCAAGGAGCGCCGGCAATGCTGAGACTGCCGATGCCCGGACGCCACGCCACGAATCGCTGGCCGGCCACGTCGCGGACGAGTGGGTGATCCGTCGGTTGAGGGGTTACGGCTACCTGTCGTGGACGTTCCCTCGCCAGAACCAGACCGAGATCGCGGGCAACGAGCACCGCCTTGAGGCGGTCCCGAACGCCGAGTTTGCGATAGAGATGGTCCAAGTGGACATGCACCGTCCGCGGGGAGATCGCCAGTCGTCGGGCGATCGCCTCCGCGGTGAGCCCCTCGGCCAGCAACTGCAGGACAGCGAGTTGGCGACCGGTCAGCCCGACAGACATCGCGGTCGGGGATACGTCGGGCTGCCCTGCGGCACATTCGTCGAGAACATTGGCCTGGCGAGCCAGCAGGCACAGCAAGGGCTGAATTCTACGCGCCAGACTGACGTCATCGTCCGAGAAGTCCGGGCCGGACTTCGCTATCACGAAGGTGCGGTAGGTCGCTGCCCGCGAGATTCGGTAAGGAATCGAGATTTGCTGCTCGAAGTCATCATCCAGCAGTTCCGCGCGGAGAAACGAAAGAACTCGTCTGCTCTCCGCGTTCTGCGGCACCCGTCCGATCGACGTCGCCGAGAGGTCCTGTGTCACGGCGAACCAATTGATCAGCGGATGCCGGGTCATTATCCCGGCCCACACGCCCATCGCATCCGGACGAGGCCAGCCCGGAACAGGCTCGTTCAGGTGGAAGCCGTAGCTCCCGTCACCGTCGCGCCACTGCCAAGTGGAGAGGGCGCACCCGAAGGAGGTGTGGAAGGTCTCAAGGAGCAGGTCCACCGGGAAACCGGTTGAAGGAGAGGCCAGCGAATCACCGATCACGTCGACCCACGGCCTGAACCGTCGCTCAAGGCTGGTTCCCGTCATCGCATCACCACGGCGCTGTAGCTGTATCGAATGCTTCCTCAGCGAGGAGATGTGGCAACCAGGTTAGCTTCTCGCGGCACGGAAAAGATCGAGATTGGCATCCTCGGCCCCTGGCATCGGTGCGCTACCCCGCTCGAGTGCCGGCTCCGTCCGGGCTGATCGCGTAGCTGTCGCCGGGGACACTTGAGGGAGTGTCCTACGGACCGGGCAGGTGAGGCCGCGCGCAGCGGCAGAGGAATGCCGCTGCGCGCGGGCCTTACACCGTGGGTCGGGCCTCTGTCATCGTTCGGGTGGCGGGGTCTTGGACTGCTCTGGGAAGTAGGGGAAGAGCGGAGTATCGGGCCCCCATGGTCCGGGGCCGCCATTGGCGTCGGCCGTGACGAAGACGCTCGGTGGGGACGCGGTGATGCCGCCGCTGGTCGAGCGCGCCGTCACGATCCAGGCGTACGGGGTGGCTGGAATGAGTTTCGTCCAGGTCACCGAGGCCACCTCACCGGAGGGCACCGTCGTCTGCCCGATCAGTTGCGTCGGCGTGTAGAGCGCCAGTACATCGGACTTGAACGTGGTGGTCCGGCTGTTCAGGTCGATCGGAAGCACCATGTTGTCCTCGTGGCCGTCGTAGCGGAGGCCGGGGTCGAACTCGGTGGCGCCGAAGTCGTCCAGGAACGGCGAGTAGGTGCTCACCTTCAACTCACTGCGGGCCACGTCGATCTGGAGCAACCGCAGGAAGCTCGCGCCGAAGTTGAGCGGGGTGGTCGGGCTGTAGCCGCCGATCTCGGTGAGACCGACCCGGTCTGCCGTCACGCTGTAGGACTGGTAGTCGGCCATCAACTCCACGACGCCGTTGCCGACCACCTGGCCCACCTGGGGCTTGACGTTGGTGCCGACTCCATGGATGTGGCCGGCGAGGATGAGGAACACGTTGGGGTTGGGCTGAACGATCTGCTTGAAGAGCGACGAGCCGTCGGGGTCTGCGAACTGTGCGGTGCGCCCGTCACGTTGGATGCTCGCGTTCAGGTAGTCGTGGGACAGCAGGATCCCGTTGCGGTCCGGGTACCGCTTGAAGATCGAGTCGGCCCACCTGGCCTCCTCCTTGCTGATGCCGTACGACAGAGCGACGACCACGAAGTCACGACCGCCCGCGGAGAACAGGTCGTAGTGGTTCTCGTTGTCGCCGTCGCGCCAGGGGCCGCCGTACGCACCGTTCTTCCAGTTCTGGCTCGCTGCTGCATACCGGGCGGGGCCGTAGTACTGGTTGTAGGTGGCGTTGGGGCCGGTCTCGTGGCCGTACCAGTTGTCGTGGTTGCCCGCGAGCACGCCGTTCGGGACGCCCGAGTCGTCAAGGATCTTCTGCTGGCGACTGGAAAGCTCGAACTCGCGAATGGCCTGCTGCTGCTTCTCGGGCGTGGTTGGCTGGGCGAGGTTGTTGTTGGTGATGTCGCCGGTGTTCGCGACATAGGCGATCTTCCGCGCCGCGGCGTTGTCCCGGATCCAACGGGGGATGTCGCCGTACGCCTTTTCCCACACCGCACGCTCGGCCACGGGGTGCTCCGGCAGTGTGGCGCCTTCTGACAGGAACTGGGTGTCACTCATGTGGACGATGGCGAAGTCGTAGTCCGCTGGATCCTTGAAACGGTCCTCCGCTCCGGGATCGATGTCGTCCGCGAACGGGTCCTCGCCGGTGATCATGACGTGCACCCTTTGAACGTCGATGTACCGGTTGGTGACGGTGGCGGTCAGCACGGTGTTGCCCTTGAGAGCACCACGGCTGCCGGCGAGCGGGTCCCATGTGTTCGTCTGGGTGTTCCACGCCCACAGTCTCGCCAGGCGCTCCGGGTCGATGACGCCCTCCCACCGCAGCACGGGAGCGTCGACGTGACCCTGGATCGGGATGTCGAACCGTTGGAACGTGACGCCGCCTGCGGTGGGGGCGTCGATCGTGGCGTCGTCGCCGGGCGCCAGAGCTCTGGTGTCGCCGATGTTTTGTTCACCGGGAACGCGCAGAGTGGTCGGGACGGTGTCGCTTTCCCCCTGCCAGCCCACGCTTGCATTGAGAATCTTCGCCTGGGAGAACGTCGCTGTGACCGCGCCGCCGTCCGGCTCGGAGACCTTTGCCGACAGCTTCACCGTGCGGGGCTGGCCGGTCGCGCCCGACGCTGGAGAGATCTCGGTCGGGACGTCGGGAATGGCGGCGGAGGTGAAGACGACCTCGCGCGTCGCCTTGTTGCCCAGCGAGTCGCTCGCGGTCACCGCAAGGGTGTGGTTGCCGGCGGACAGCCCCGGTCCGACGAGTTCGCCGAGCTGGATGGGGTCGCCGTCCAGCGTGACGTCCGGGCCGGAGCGGACCGAGGAGGGGTCCTGTACCTGGACGTTGAGCGGGAGCGACGAAATGATCCGCTGGCCCGCTCCAGGTGTGCTCGCCGCAACGACCGGGGCGGTGTTGTCCGTCACCAGCAGCCGAGTGGCGACCTGGCCGGTAGCTGAGGTGGCGGCGATGGTGTGGTTTCCGTCCGCGAGTCTGGTGGTGTCGACGTCGGCTCGGAGGCCGCCGGCCGGCCCGTCGATGAGGAAGTTGAGGTCGATCTCTGCCAGCAGGTTGCGGTTGGAGCCGCAGTTGCCGTCACCCATGTTGTACGTCTGCTTGATCATCTGGCCGGTGGCGGTGCCGTGGGCCACCGTGAGCGAGATGGCCGAGATCGCGAAGTCGTCCCGGTTGCAGCCGGTCGCCGGCGTGCCGGTGACGACGTCGATGGTGTTCATCCCGGGGGTGAGCCACTCGTTGGGGATCGGCAGGTCGACGCGCTCGTTGACGAAGTCGCCGCCGATCAGCCTCTCCATGCCGTTGACACGCACCGTGTTGAGGTACATGTCGTCGATCGAGTTCGACCCCACGGTGAAGGTGAGCGTCGCGTCACCGGAGCCGAGGGTCCTCTCGACGTACACCGCAGGCGCGTCGATGGTGTAGCGCAGTTCGGCCTCGCGGAGCAGCGCCGTGTTGGAGCCGCAGTTGCCGTCGCCCATCGCATAAGTTCCCGCGATGTCGTGGCCGGTGATCGTGGCGCCGTCAAGGGACAGCTGCAGGTTGGCGATGGTGAAATCGTCGCGGTTGATGCCACAGGTGGCGTTGATGTCGCCGGTGACGACCTTGATCAGGTTGTCGCCTGGTACGAGCCAGCGCGCCGGTATCGCGGCGCGGACGCGGGTGCTGACCCAGTCACCGCCCAGGTCGATGCGCTTGCCGTTGACCAGCAGGAAGTTGTCCGACCTGTCCTCGATCGAGTTGGACCCCACGTCGAAGCTCAACGTGGCGGTGCCGCTGCCAAGCGTGGGTGAGGTCGGTGGATTCTTGCCGTCGACCGTCAGTGAGGCCACGTCGCCGGCGCCGCCAGCGGGAAGCGACGCGAACACGGGCTGCGTGCCGTTGGTCAGGGTGCCGTCCACCGGGTCCACGTTAGGCGCGCCGCTGGGGGCGTTGTTGACCGTGACGGTGTGCGTGACCTTTCCACCGGCCGAGGTCGTCGCGGTGATGGCGTGCTTCCCGTTGCCGACCGATGTGGAGTCCCATTCCGCCGCAAGACCGGTCGTACGCCCTGGGTCGCCGGAAACGGTGAAGGTCAGTTCCGCACGGAGGAGCTTGCCCGCCTGGGAACCGCAGTTGCCGTCACCGAAGTCGAAGGTGAACTCGTTGTTGTCACCATTGGCGGTCTCGCCCAACAGTTCGAGCGCGAAGTCAGACATCACGAAGTCGTCGTAGTTGGCATCGCAGTCGGCGTTCGCGGCGGCACCGACGACGATCTCGACGACGTTGTCACCGGTGACGAGGTACTCGTTGGGGACCTCGAGGTCGGCTCGCTCCGTCACCCAGGTCTGCGGCTGGTCGATCCGATGACCGTTGACCGTGAAGTAGTTGCCGAAGGCGATGTCCACCGAGTTGGTGCCGACGTCGAAGAGCAGGTGCGAGACACCTACGGTCGGGTCCGCGTCGAGCTCACGACCATCCACGGTCAGGCTCACCACATCCTCGTCGGCGACCGTCGGCGTCGCCGCCACTGTCCGGGTGCCGGCCAGGAACGAACCGTCGACTGGACTGAGTTCGGGCGGGGATCCCGGCGCCGGGTCCGTAAGCTCAGCCGACTGCCGGACGTCCGAAGCGCCGGCAGGCTGCAGGCCTCCCAGCACACTCGTGCCCGACCAGCCTGCTTGCGGCAGCGTCAACAAACCCGCGGCGGCGAACACTACGACGGCGGTCCTCCGCACGGACCTCCTGGCTCGTCGCCGGCTCCACGCGACACGCATCCCTGTGGGCTTCATCAGCGCGCCGTCCCTTCTCAACCGTTACGGCGACGGCGCGTCCGCTTCACATCCCTCGTGGCGCAGCCAGGGCGGATCAGTGGATCAACCACCTTGGGTGAGCCGGGACGTACACAGAACAGTTCAGGACACGCCGACTTTGCTCTTTCTAAATACTCGCGAGCAGTTCAGGCGTCCAGACAGGAAGCGGCGACGATACGACGGTCGCAGCCCTAGGCCGGCGCCATCCGACCGTGGCTGCGAGGGTGTCCCTTCGTGTCAACTGTGAGATCTACGTACGGCGGGCTGGGCCGGCCAATTCATGTCGCCACGAGTCGATGGCAACCGCCGCGGATCCCACGCGCGCTACACGGCAGACGCCACCTCCCCCTCCAGCCGGGCCAGTGGGGCGCCCATGCAGTAGTGGACGCCGTGCCCGAACCCCAGGTGTCCGCTCCTGCGACGAGTGATGTCCAGCTGTCCGGCGTCGGGGAACCGGCGCTCGTCGTGGTTGGCCGAGGCCAGCGCCACAAGCAAGGTTTCACCCCGCGGGATCTCTACGTCACCGATTCGTACGGGCTCGGCGGTGAACCGCGCAAGCGTGGTGTTGAGCGGCCCGTCGTAAACGCGAACGTCTCGATCAGGTCGATCGGCTTGCCGTCCCTACCACGCGTGGCCATGCCGTCCAGCAACTCTTCGGTGATCGCCTCGATCCGCGGCCTGAGGGCCTCGACCCGGCGGGAGGTGAACACCTTGTTGACCACCCTCCTCCCGCAGTACGGCGTAGACCGCCTGCGGATCCTGGAAGAAGCCGGCGTCCAGCACCAACGGCGGCATCCTGCCCGCCCCAGCCGCCGCTGTGGCGGGCTCGGTGGCCGACGATCCGCTCACCCCTACGTCCGCCATCTGACTCCCCCTCGTGTGCCCGGACCGTGGCCCGTCCCGACGCGCGCTCGCTGGCGCCTGCACGTTCTCGAATACCAGCAGCGTTCCTCCTAACGCATCAGGTCTTGGGCGTTAGCGTGCAGGAGATCGTCTGGTGTTGGATGCGCCCTGCGTTGAAGACGAAGGTGTCGACACCGTCGGAAATGGAGTTCAGCGTCGAATCGGCTCTCCAGTGGAGAAGGAGGAGGTTGTCGGCGAACACAGCGGACACCGCTTCAAGGGAGAGCTGTGGAAGGGCGTTCACCAACCCCTCGAACAGCTCTCGGATCGCGGTTCGCCCGCGGTATTCACCGGTCGCCGTCAGCACCAGGGCACCATGGGCGTAGTCGGATACCAGGGTGTCAAGGTCGCCGGCCGACAGCGCGGCTACATGTCGTTGAAAGGTCTCCTGTGGCGTCTGCTCCATTGCGATAAGCCTCTCTGCTCAGGCGAAGACGGTCGTACGGGAAGCTGTCAGGAGCGGTACGGACGCGGTCAGAACAGCCGTACGGGAAGGCGTTCCACGGCGTGGAACACGATGCTCTGCCGCCAGTGCACCTCATCGGGCTCGATCGCCAGCGACAGCTGGGGAAAGCGCTCGAGGATCCGGTGGAAGGCGATCTCGCCCTCCAGTCGGGCCAGTGGTGCGCCCACGCAATAGTGGATGCCGTGGCCGAAGCCGAGGTGTCCGCTGCCGCGGCGGGTGATGTCGAGCCGCCCTGCGTGGGGAAATCGGCTTTCGTCGTGGTTGGCCGAGGCAAGCGAAACCATGACGATCTGGCCGCGCGGGACCTCCACCCCGCCCAGTCGGACCGGTTCGGAGGTGAACCGCGTGGTGGCCAGGTTGAGCGGTCCGTCGTAGCGCAGGAACTCCTCGACCGCGCCGCCCACCAGGGACGGGTCTGCACGCAGCCGGTCGAGCTGGCCGGGGTTGCGCAGTAGGGCGAGGATGCCGTTGCCGATCAGGTTGACGGTCGTCTCGTGCCCGGCGAGCAGGAGCAGAAACGCCATCGCGATCAGTTCGTACTCGTCCAGCCGATCGTTGTCGTCGCGCGCCTGCACCAGGGCGGTCAGCAGGTCCTCACCGGGCTGGGCACGCTTGGCAGCGACCAGCTCGCGGAGGTAGCCGGCAATGGCGGCCGACATGGTGCGTTCCACGTCATCGGTCAGGTCGTCAGCGGTGATCACGGTGCACCAGGAGCGGAAGTCGTCGCGGTCGCTCGGGGGAACGCCGAGCAGTTCGCAGATCACGGTCATCGGCAAAGGGCCCGCCAACGCGTCGATGAGGTCGACCGGCTCACCGTGCGCGCCACGCGCAGCCATCGCGTCCAGCAGTTCCTCGGTGATCGCCTCGATCCGGGGACGCAGCGCCTCCACCCGGCGGGAGGTGAACGCCTTGTTGACCAGCGTGCGCAGCCGGGTATGGTCGGGCGGATCCGAGCTCAGCATGTGTGCCAGCAGCCCTTCGTCGTCGCCCAGCTTGAACCCACCGATCTGTTCGGGATCCAGGTACTGAGCGACCGCCACACGGTCGTTCTTGAGCAGACGAGGATCAGCGAGCGCGGCACGGGCCTCGTCGTACCTGGTCACGATCCAGGCCTCCCCCCAGCCGAGGGGAAAGACGACCTTCCGGACCGGGCCCTCCTCCCGCAGTACGGAGTAGACCGCCTCCGGATCCTGGAAGAAGCCGGTATCCAACAGCAGCGGCACACTGGTCCCGGGGTTCGCTCCGGTGCCTGCTCCCCTGGGAGGTTCGGTGGCCGATGGTCCGGTCCTCTCTGCAGCTGTCATGTAAGTCCCCTCATATGCCCGGTCATCATCCCCCTGCCCGGTGGCCCGGGCGACTGCCGAGCCCCCTCAGGATGAGCGTCTCAACCCCCGCCGTCCAGCTAAGTCGACGCCGCGTCGGCATGCTGCTTGAGGGAGTCGGCGTTCGGAGTGCTCGGACAGCGTTCCTCACCCGGCCGACAACGAGCAGGATCCTGATGCGGCAGATGGTGGGTCGGGTCCTGCGCGGGGAGGTCCCCGATGACCCGTCAGCACACGCCAGACCCCGACGCCCGGCGTGGTGTTGACACGCTCATTCTTGTCGACTGGACCAATGACGAGTACGCGCCGGAGTTCTACCGTGGAGCGTGTCGTTGAGGGCGTGCCGGTCCGGTTCGGGCCGGAGACCAGGGACTCTTGGGAGACTCTCCTCTGAGCACGCGCCCTTGGTCGCGAGTATGGGATGACGGCGCCGCTTCACGGGGGAACGCTGCATGGGCTTGCTCAGAACCAATCCAAGCTTCGCGATGCTGTGTGTGGCCCGCACAGTGTCGTTCGCGGGCGGCTCACTGGCCCACATGGCGTTGGTGTTGTACGTGGCCAGCCGTGGCGGTGGAGGACCCGCGGTCGCCACGCTGTTGATCGTCTCCGACTTCTCCCCGAGCGTCCTTGCACCAGTACTGGGCTCGATCGGCGACCGGTTGGATCGCCGCCGCCTGATGCTCGCCACACAGATACTGCAGGCAGGCACGGTCCTGACGATCGCCGCATGGCTGCCCAGCCTGCCTGTTCTGCTCCTCCTTGTTGCTGTGAACGCCAACCTGGCGAGGGCATTCGAGCCGGCCTCGTCCAGTGCTGTCCCGCAGCTGGTGGCCGAGGTCGACCTGGTTCGCGCCAACTCCATGATCGGCTTCGGCAGCTACGGACTCTCACTCGTCGGTCCCCTCGGTGCCGCCGCTCTCACGCCACTCGTCGGCCTGCGCGGAGTCCTGCTTCTGAACGCCGGAACCTTCCTCATCTCGGCCGCCCTGCTGTGGCGCCTCCCGCCCCTCGCCCCGCCCCAGCCAGCTCAGGTTCCACACGCGCCGACACATCGACCAGCGCTGTGGCGCGACACCATGTCAGGCCTGCGCTACGTCTGGACCGACCGAACCGTCCGCGCGACCGTGATCGGCTTCAGCCTGCTGGTGGCCTGCACCGGCCTGGACGACATCGCATTGGTCTTCCTGGCCAAGAACACATTCCACGCCGGCAACTCCATGGCAAGCCTCCTCTACGCCGGAGCCGACTTCGGAATGCTGCTCGGATTCCTCGCCCTCACCCGAGTCACCCGAGTGGCAGCGGCACCCTACTTCGTCGCCGGCATGGCGATCAGCAGCCTCGGCAACCTGCTCACCGGAGTGTCCTGGGCAGTGCTACCGGCAATCGCCTGTCAGATGGTGCGCGGCATCGGAATCGCGTCGCTGGAAACCGGGAGCCACACGCTCCTGCAGCGCAGCGTCCCCACTGCCATGCAGGCACGTGTCTTCGCCAACCTGTCCACCGCCATCGGCTTCGCCGCCGGCGTCTCCTACCTCGGCGGCGGCATCGCACTCGTATCGACCTCACCCGGCATCGTCCTGTTCGCAGCCGGTGCCGCAGGACTCCTGGTCACGATCGGCACCGCCGCAGCCCTCGCTCGTGCTACACGCATTACTAGATGACCGACGGCTGCAGCCGGGAGACGGCCGGACCTCCATCGCACAAAACCGCAGGCGACCGAGCATGCCGCACACAGCACGGGCGCCACGTCACCGTCCGTGGTGCTCAGGAGGGACCGCTGTCATGCGGTCCGGCGGATGGCCGCGAGATCTGAGCTGTGCCAGGTCGGCGGGCCGTAAGCCATCGAGCAGACGGCGTCCAGGCTCTGACGGGGGCAGACCTGCCGCGCGGTCCGGGCTCCGTCCGTCAGACCCCGTACGCCGCAGTGAGTGGCGTGATCCAGTGCCCGCGCCAGTTCGTCGGGCTCCGGGTAGAAGGGTGACAGGCTCTGCCAGCGGGCCGCGGAGGATGCCGCCCACTCCAGTCCGGTCGTCAGGCCGGCCAACGTCTCCTCCACCCCGGGGATCTGCTGCAGCCCGAGCGAATACAGCAGGGCCAACACGTTGGTGGCTGCCGTCAGGTCGACGAGGTCGATGTCATGACCGGCTCCCCGACGATGCCAGGTAGTGAACATGCCTTGTCGCAGCCAGGGCGGGCCGGGAGCGAGCACGCGGCGGAGCCGGTGTGCGCCCACCGTGTGACAGGCCACGCTTCGAGCCTCGGTGCGTGAGACCCGCCCGGCCCGCTCCAGTTCCAGCAGCATGACCGCGGTGTCGTCGCTGTCCGCGGGGAGTTCCGGCGCCCACGCCGGGGTGGCGCCGTACGGCCAGAACCCGTACGAGCCGTTGGGACGACGACAGGTCTCGAGCAGATCGAGCCAGGCTTCGGGCACCGTCTTCCCCGCACGGCGTACTTCACGTACGGCCAGGGCAGTGACGAACCCGTTGGAGTCATGGACCGAACGACCGTCGGCCCACCGCACCACACTGCCCACGCCCCCCGGTGCGGTCATGTCGGTCGCAGACCTGCCTGCAGCCAGGTGCCGCCGGCGCGGTCGACCCCGACGCCGACCATGCCGTGACGCCAGCGGCCGTCGTCTGGTCCCGACGAGAGGGCCTGGTACAACCCGGTGGAATCCGATCGACAGACGACGAGAGCGGTCGTCCGCAGCACCGCCGCCCGGACGTCCTCGTCGTCGGCCCATACCGACTTCGCGATGGTGAACCAGGTGAACGCCATCGGTGTTCCCCACGGCGCCAGCACCAGGCTGAGCCCGGAAGGTCGTGGGAGCACGACACGACGGCCCACCTGATCCCGTGTGATCAGGTTGCCGACCAGACTTACCAGCCGGTCCTCGTGGCCGACCAGGCTTGCCGCCGCGGCCAGCTCTGACCAGCTCAGCTCCGGAACACGGGCGTAGAGCTCGACCGAGCCGTCGTCGTTGACCCCCGCCATCCGCCAGGTCAGCCCGAGCACCCTGGACGCCAGCTGCAAGCCGGCGTCGGCCCATGGCTCCGGCGCGCCCTCGTACGACGGTTCCGACGGCAACTCAAGGTAGACCTTGGCCCGCCGCGAACCGTCGAGCTGACGTAACCCCAACCAGGCTCCCCAACGCAGGCGCCGCCCATCCTGCACCTTGCTCCATCGACGCAGATCCGGCCGCGACCCGGCCGTGGCTGCTGCCGCCTGCTGCGCCAACCTCAGCCGATCCGCTTCGGGGACCTCAGGTCCGGCCACCTCACAGGTCCACCGCAGCGCGACGTCCCGCGACGCCCAGGCCATTTCGACCGGGTAGCCGGTGGCCGTGAGCACGCCGAAGCGCCACGCGACCTCCGGCCAGTTCGAGTCGACGACCGGCCGGAGTGCCTCTGTCAGCGCCTCTTCGGCAGCGTCGGCACCGGCTGCGGCTGCCCGGGTGACTCGGATCCGGTCGAAGGCTCGACCGAGCGCAGGCGACCACTGCCGGGCGGTTGCGGCGTTCACCGGATCGGGATCACCTCCTCCGTTGTCTTCACGAAGGCACGCTGGTCGAAACCGCCAGGCCCGGTGAAGGTGAAGCGCACGCTGTACTCACGCTGGGTGGCGTCGCGCAGCGGGATACGCAGGCGCAGCGGCTCGGTGGCGTTGCCCGGCAGCTCACGGCGTAGGACCCGGTCGTACGCGTGCGGCTCGTCGTGGTACTCGATGTCGACGAACACGCGGTCCACTCCGGCGGACGGGAACGAGGGTACGAGGACGAGTTCGAGGGCATCGGGGAAGAGGTCGTGCACCCGGACCAGGGAGAGGTCGACCGGTACCGGCTCCGTCCGGTCGACGGTGCCGTCGGTGAGCGTCTGCACGAAACTGACCGACACTCCTCGCTCCGCCGGCGCGGGCAGAGCTCCACGCAGCCGCCAGACCTGACTGGCGGTGTCCTTCCGCAGTGTCACCAGGTGCCGCAGGTCCCGTTCCCCGTAACCCTTCGCGGTGAGCTGTACGTCGATGGAGGCCACCACCTCCCAGTCGATGTTGCCGGGCTCGATGGTGATGGTCCGTAGGTCCAGATGCTCGTACGGGTTGATCACCACGTCCCGGTCCGTGGAGTTGGGCAGCGGGATCGAGTACCTCAGGGCGTCGCCGTCCCAACCGGAGGTCCCGTCGAACGTGAGGTCCAGGCGGGCGTTGTAGCTGAGGGTCAGCTTGTCGTCGAGGAACGTCGTGAACGTCTGCGGAGCGGTCTGCTGTGGCGTGAACACCAGGTCGCCGTGACGCATGTGGTCCGCCGGACCGTAATCGATGGACAGCTGCGCCTCGGTCAGCCCGAGGTCGCTGATGTCTCCCGGCATCCGGGCGGTGACGTCCAACTGCCGGAAGAACCTGTGGTCGAGGTCGATCAGCGTGACGACCTTCTCCGCATCGTTCAGGTCCTTGGCCAGCAGTCCGAGGAATCCCTGCGGTGCAAGGGTTTCCCGGACCGCGTCGCTGCGCTGGTAGCGAAGGGTCAGGTCCCGGCGTTCCTCCTGCCTGACGTAGCGGAGCTTGAACGCCGCCAACGTCGGCAACTGCGCCTGGCCGGGGTTCGGAGCCGGAGTTGGAGTCGGGGTGGGTGTGGGAGTCGGCGTGGGAGTCGGCGTCGGCGTTGGATTGGGAGTCGGCGTGGGAGTTGGAGTCGGCGACGGCGTGGGAGTTGGAGTCGGGTTCGGTGTCGGGGTCGGCGTCGGAGTCGGCGTCGGCGTCGGGTTCGGAGCGGCTGCTCGGCTCAGCGTCCCGCTCCAGGAAGGTCCGGCCGCCGGGTTGTGCTGCCTGATCTGCGCGACGCGGTTGTCCGGGTCGCCCCCGAACTCACTGTGGCTGCCCGGACGTGCGGCGGCAACGGTGTCGCCGAGCGCGTCCTGGACCACCGGGTCCCCGCCGGCTCGCCGTACCAGGGCAACGGCCACGTCCAGCCGGCGCCGGGACAGTCGCAGGTTGTACGCCGCTCGTACCGGATCCGCCTCCGGGTGGGTGTGCTCGTGGCTCGCGTAGCCGCGGACCTCGACCTGTCTGGGTGCGGGCAGTTGGGCAATCCACCGGCTCAGTCGGTCCGCGCCCTGCTCGGGACCAGTCCAGGCGCCATCCCCCTGGATCTGTTGAATCCCGGTCGCCGACCTGAATCGCGGGTCGGTCGTGGTGTTCTCGACATAGGAGCGGAACTCGGTGTTCGGCGGCTGGGTGGACCAGCCGCTCTCCGCGGGCTTGTCCATGTCGAAGTACAGGCAGAAGGTCTCCCCCGCGCCGGGCGAATCCCAGTTCACGTCGATGTGGACCGACTCACCGGGGTTCAGCACCCGCGTCACCGTGCCGTCGGCGCCCAGAGTCACCTCCTGCCCGGCCAGGCGGACGTGCGCGCCGGCGCCGGTGATCCGCACGCTCTCGGTCGTGCCGGTGGTGGACGGCGTGTGCGTCACCGACAGGCCGGTCGGGAGCGGATTGGGTGAGCTGGACTCCTGCTGGAGTACCGCCGCCGGAGGCGCCGCAGGTGGCACCGGCACCGTTACACCGCCGACGGGCGGTGTCGGCGCCGGCGAGGGACTGGGAGTCGGCGCCGGCGTGGGACTGGGAGTCGGCGCCGGCGTGGGATTAGGAGTCGGATTCGGGGTCGGTGTCGGGGTCGGAGTCGGTGTCGGAGTCGGCGTGGGCGTGGGGCGGGGGGCCGGCGTCGGCGTTGGGTTGGGAGTCGGCGTCGGCGTGGGATTGGGAGTCGGCGTCGGCGTCGGAGTCGGCGTGGGGGTGGGCGTGGCCGGCTTGCCGGGAGCCAGCGTGGGCGTGAACCACTCGGCGAGCAGGTGGTCGGTGAAGAGCTGGAGAGCCCACTTCTCCTGGTCCTTCAGGTCCGCGTCGTCGGTGAACTTGTTCACTGTGATGGTGATCGCGCCCTGGGCCTTCAGCCACTCCAACGCGGCCTCAAGACCCACCTTGAAGTACATGTACTGCCCCTCGAGGCTCGCGCTCAGTCCCGAGTACACCTGCTCGAGGTGTGCGGTGATCGTCACGTCGAGGCTGGGACGCAGCGCGAGGTACTGCAGCGAGTAGACGACGCCGACCGGGGTCAGCCCCTGCTTGATGGCCTGCTCCATGATGATCGCGCCCTCCTGGCTGAGTACCAGGTTGAACGCCGCGCGGTTGGCCGCGTCCATCGTCGGGACGGTTGCTCCGAGGATCTGCTCGGTCGCACGGAACGTACCCTCCGGTGCGGGCGTCGCGTCGGTGCCGCCGGACCCCTGCAGGTCGAGCGCGATGCACTGGACCGTGCCGTTCTCGAACGGGGGTGGCGAGATGGTCACCGGGAGCACGACCCCGGGTTCCGTGCTCACTCGCGACTCGATCTTGCTGAGCGTCGCCCTGGGCAACTCGAGCGTGCTCTCGAACATCATGTACCCGCCGCCCTTCGAGACCCCGCCGGCCTGCGCGGGCCGGTAGGTCAGCAGTGACAAAGCGGGGGCGCCGTCGGTGCGGTGGGCCAGCGCCACCCGGCCGGGCAGATACCAGAACCGGCTCGGGTCGGCGTGGTCGCGATAGACGGTGATTCCGTCCACCACCATGGGCTTTTCCAGGCTGAGCATCTTCGCTCTCCGATCGGGGCGGACTACGGGAGCCGGGGAACCAGTACCGGTTCGGCCGACGCCACCCAGTTCGTGACGTGCCGCAGGCCGTTCCTGAACAGGACGATCGAGCGCCACTCGTAGCGGTTGCGGGCGACGTCGACGTAGTCGAACTCGAACCGGGCTCGGGCGTCCGGTCCGTCGAGCTCTAGCTGGGCCGCGTAGTTGAGGTTCTCGAGGAAGTCCTCGAACCGCAGCTCGAGGGAGATCAGTTCGACACCTCGGGTCTTCCAATCCGGCGGTGGCATCACCTGGACCACCCGGTGCCCGTGGCTCTTCGGGTCGACGATGATCCGCGGCTCGTACGTCACCGAGGGCGGCAGCTGCTTCACCCGCCCGTCGACGTAGCTGAAGGTCACGGTGTACTCGATCGCCGTCTGCGTCGGGTCCCGCAGGTCGACGACGAACGTCGGCGTGGCGGTCCCCTGACTCAGGTGCAGGGTGTCCTCGACGAGAACGTCGTTGGCCTTGTCCTCGTAGCGCACGTCCACGAACACGTCGCGTATCTCGGTCCATGACACGTTCGCCATGACGCTGAAAGTGCGGGCCCGGAACGGGTTGCGTACCGAGATCTGTTCCTCGTCACTGATCGACCAACCACTGTCGACGTCGTTGCCGTCGACGGCGCGCATCACGGTGCGCACCTCGTACGAGGTCTTCTCCCGGTCGACGACGAACATCGGCCACACCGCGGAGGGCGACTTCTCGGTCAGCCGGAACAGCTCCCGCTCGTCGACCTTGTGCTCCTCGTCGCGGTGACGCACGTACACCTCGACCGAGTCGAAGCGGGTCCACGGGATCCGCTCCGCCAGCAGGCTCACCGACCTGATCGTGAAGAGCTCGGTCTCGGGCAGCAACGACACGATGTCAGCCGTGGCCTTCTCGTGCCCGCTGCTCAGTTCGGCGGGCCGCTCGGAGGTGTCGGTGTTCTTGAAGCGCACGTCGTAGGAGACGTCAACCTCCTGTTGCATGACACCGTTCCGGACGTCGCTCAGCCACTCGAAGGTCGTAGTCCAGGTGTCGGGTGTCAGGAGCGCGTTGTGGGCGATGCCGCCGTACTCGGCACGCACGTCGATGCTGTCGATGAACGGCGCGCCCAGGTTGGGCCGGTAGAGCGCCTGGAGCTTCCGCCTGGTGAAGAAGTCGCTGGCCTGCGCTTCACGAACGAGCCGGCCGAGCAGTTCCGGCGAGGCGGCGATGGCCGCGAACAGCGACGCGAGGTGCCCCTGTGGATAGATCGACCGGCGCACCGTGGTCCGCTCGGAGAAGTTTACGTCAAGGTTCTTGCGGTCGATCCGGGTGTAGTCGGTCTTCTTGTAGCTGAAGGTGACCGGCTGGTTCTGCATGGCCGGACCACCCGCCGCCCAGGCGGCCTGCTGGGTGGCGAAGTCGCCGATCGCCTTCAGTGCCTGCTCCCAGTCCGACGGCTTCTCCGGGGTCCATGGCGGCAGGCTGGGCTCGAAGAACGCGCTGGTAATCATCGCTTTCACCTGAGCCAGGGCGGCGTCACGGCGGTCGATCACGCCCTCGGTGTCCTCCGCCACGAACGTGTCCGCGCGCAGGTCGATCGCCTTGGACTCGTCGAGTTCGTCGACCGCCTTGGAGATGTCCGCCGAGAAGATGAACACCTTGGTACCGAAGGTCTCGTCGAGATGCTTCTGCACGCGGTCCCAGTCGATCGACAGCGTCACCTTGTAGGCCGGTCGCAGCGCGAGGTAGTCCAGTGAGTAGATGACGGCGACCGGCAGGATGGCGGCGTCCAGCGTCGCTCGCACCATCGCGTACCCCTGCTCGTCGAGCTGGACCGAGAACGACGCCTGGTTCTCGTTGTAGAGCGAGGGTTTGGCGTTGTGCACCGCCTTGACCACGAACGGCTGTTCGGGGACCGGCTGCCCGTCGTCGGGCGACGGCGGCGCAGCCGAGCTGTCCGCACCCATGATGATCAGGTGCACGGTGCCGTCCTCCAGTGGCACCGAGGCCAGGCGGGGATCGCCGTCGAGGTCGAACTGGGACCGGATCTTCTGCTGCAACGCTGAGATCCGCGCCTGGTCGAGCCCGATGTTGCAGTCGAACGAGAGCAGTCCGCCCTGCTGGGTTCCACGGAACCCGACGAGCTGGAACGCCGGGGTGCCGTCGACGACGGTCAGGTGCGGTTGGGTGGGCAGGTAGTACCACTGCAACGGGTCGGAGTGGTCGGGGAACACCGAGATGCCGTCCAGTACGGCGCAGCGGGAGTCCAGCAACAACATGGCAACCCCTCAGGCCGGGATCTCGAGGAAGAGCGACTCGTCCGTGACGTCATCCTTCTTGTCGATCTTCCGGGTGCCGTCGAGCAGGAAGTACGTCGCGGTGTACGAGTAGGAGGCCGGCGCGCCCTGCGCCAGGAACACCGTCCATGCCTTGGCTGCGGTGTCGCTGGACCGGAAGAGGAAGTCGTCGGTCTTGGGCGGCGTACTCCCGTCGTAGCGGAGCGAGACGTTGACCAGCTTGAGCTTGGTCCAGTCGAGGAGGTCGGGAACGAGCTGCACGTCCAGCTTGTCCGCGAACTTCCGGCCGACCTCGAACCGCGTGCCCTTGGCGTCGGCAACGTCGACGTCCTCGCTGGTGCCGTCCCGGTGCCCGATCGTCGCCTGGTAGGAGAGCTTGCCCTTGGCCTCGTCGATGGTGGGGAACGTCCAGGTGTCGAAGGTCTTCCCCTCGCCGCTCAACGTGACGCCGAACGTCTGCTGGTAGCCGTTGTCCGGCTCCGCGTACGTCGCCTGCAGCGAGATGTCGCCGATGTCGTTCTGCAGGTCTCCGACAGCCACGAAGGTGATGGTCTTCAGTGCCCGGAAGGGGTCGTCGACGGAGATGATGTCGGCGTCGGTGGTGAGTTCGGGTCCGGCGATCTCGCGGCCGTCACCCTTCATCGTGTAGGTGGTCTGGTAGGTGACATCGCCCGTGCGCGGCTTGCCGATCACCTCCAGCAGCTTGTGCGCGGCCTCGTTCGCGGTCAGGTTGAAGAACCGCTCGACCGGCCGGTCACCGCCCTCGTATCGCACCCGCACCCGGGCCCGGCTGACCTGGTCGAAGTTGACGTCGCCGTTGACGATGTCGAGCTTGAGCACCGGCAGGTTGGCGAGCTTGACGTTGAGATCGGTGCCGTCGTCCTCCACCTCCGCGGACGTCCACGCCGGAGTGTCGCCCTCGAAATGCACGGTGTAGGACCAGAAGAACGTCCGGATCTTGTCGGCGACGATGAATTCCGCTTTCTGGGGCTTACCTGCGTCGTCCTTGGTGAAGGTGGCCTCGACCGTCTTGGCGTTCTCGCCGTGCGGGTAGCGCACCTTCACCTCGACGAGTGTGATGCCGTACCCCGGGAAGTCGGCGTCCACCCGAATGCTGAGTCGCAGCGTACGCAGGAACTCGTCGACGCTGACCTTGGAGTAGTAGTCCTCCCACTTCAGCGGCTGACCGTCGGGGCCCTTGAGGCTGGTCACCGTGGGCAGGCTGCCGTTCGGGCTGATCCTCCGGACGATCGCTTTGGCCTCGGTCCACTCGACCCGCACGTCACTGATCTGGGTGTTGGTCACCTCGCGGTGGACGTCCTCGATGTCCTGTCCCTCGGTCCACTCCTTGACGCTGGGGTCGACGGCCTGGATCGCCTGCAGCAGGTTGCGCTGGACACCGGCCTCGAGCTGCTTCGTGATCAGCTCGTGCACCCAGCTGTCGAACTGGGCACGCTGGTCCTGGGGAAGGTTGGGGTCCTCGACCAGATCGAAGTGGGTCTCGGTGACCTCGTTCTGGTACCGCGAGGAGCGAGTGATCTCGGTGTAGCTGTCCTCGCTCCAGAAGTTGTCCTCGGTGTCGACGTCCTGCCAGAAGGAGTAGAACGCCGACGAGTGCCACGTGCCCCAGGCATGCGCCTGGGGAAGCCGGCAGTAGTGGTCGAGGTCGTAGACCACCTGGATGGCCGAGGACGTGCCCTTGCTCAGCGTCTCCTTGAAGATGGCCGTCCCGAGCACGGTGAGCTCCAGGAAGAAGCAGGCCGTGTTGTCACCGGTGAGCGAGGGCGTGGTCGCTCCGCTGATCCGTTCGACGATCTTGCCGTCCTGCTGCAGCACCAGCCGGACCGCGCCACTGAGCCAGGGCACGGTCTGCAGCTCCACCTTCGGTCCGTTGCCGCCGAACCGAGCGTTCACCTCCTCCTGCAGCTTCTGCCGGATCTTGTCCTCCGTCTCGGGCAGCAGGCCGAGGTCGGTGTCGAAGGCGACGAAGCCGCCGAACTGGCTGTCGCCATCGACCCGGATCGCGTCGTACTCGACGAACCGCAGAGCCAGTCCGCCGTTCTCGAGGCGCGCGATCCGGGGGAACCGGGGCAGGACGTAGAAGACGTTCGGGCGGGCCGGGTCGTCGTCCCCGTGGACCTGATGGCTTTCTATCGTCCTGACGTTGTCCAGCTTGAGCATGGAAGCTTCCTCTCCTGAAGATGGTTCAGACCCGCCAGGTACTGGCATCGGTGACGACGAGCACTGCACCGGATCCCCCGGCCAGGGCGAGGGCCTGCGGCCCGGTGGCCGCGACCCGGAGCAGGTAGTGGACGGCGACCAGACCGGCCTCCCCGGCGAGCGCCCGCTTCACGGTGGCGAGGTCGGACTCGGCGAGTGCGGTGCTGAAGGATGCGTCCTGCGTGACGGTGTTGGACGCCCCCACCGCGGCCAGGGTGACCATCTGCCCGTCGCGCAGTACGAGGAGCTGGACAGCGCCCTCCACCTCGAACGGCGCCACCGACAGCCGGACATCCGCAGCCGCGCCGGCCGCGACGCATGCCTGGCGAGCGGTCTCCTGGGCGGCGTCGGACACCCCCAGCGAGGTGGTCACCATGAGCATGGCCAGACCCGCCGCCTCGATCAGCGACAGCTGCGGCGAGCCGCCCGCGTCGCGCGCGGGCCCCGCGGTCAACGGCAGGAAGCGCCAGTCCGCGCCGGCTTTCGGGCCGGCCACCCTGAGGCCCGCGGAATCCACCACCAGCACCCGGTCGTCCGGCTCCGCCCATGGCGGGTTGGTGAACGAGAACGGGTCGAGCCAGACCGCGGCGTCGGGTAAGGCTTGCCGGACGCTTCGGGGATCTGGACCGCGGGTGGTTGCCTCCGCCTCGACCGCCACGTCGATGGCCCCGCGCGGGACGGCGAGCCAGGCGCGGGTGTCACCCACGGACAGCGAAGCCCGGCTGACGAAGACGGCTGGGTCCTCTGCGACTCGGGCCCGGGCGGTGACCGTGACGTTGGCCAGGCCGAGCAGTTCGCCGGTGGCGTGCGCGGAAATCAGCCTCACCCCCAGGTCGGCCGGAGTCACCACCGGGGTGGAGTCCGCCGTCACGCGGCGGCTTTGTCCGGCGACCGTCCTCGGCGCCTGGTCGGTCTCCAGCACCACCGAGCCCTCGAGGTCGTAGGCGAGTGCTTCGCCAGGCGCCAGGTGGAGCGTCGCCGAAGCGGGTGTGGGCGGCACGAGGCGAGCGGTGGCCGCGGCCGCGAACGGTCGGACGGGCAGGGCCGGCGGTGCCGTCAGACGGACCGAGGCCACGACCGCTCCGGCCGGCATCGCGGGCAGAGTGCTGTGAACGGTCACCTGCTCCCGCCCGTCGGTGAGCGGTGGCACCTCGTGGGGGCGAACGGCGGCGTCCCCGTGCTCGCCGAGCACCGGGTCACAGGTCAGGCGCAGCAGGCGTACGGCCATGACGGGCTCGGTCAGGTCCCAGGTGAAGGTCGAGGTGCGCACCTGCTCGGCGAACTGCCACCCGCCCTCCTCCTCGTCCACGAACACCGGAGCGGCCAGTCGCGCCACGATCCGATCCACCACGGCAGAGGCCAACAGGTGAACGTCGTCCGGACCTTCGGTGACCGTGACGCCAGGCAGACCGGCGCGCGCCCACTCCTCCAGCTTCGCGGGCCGCACAGGTGCCGGGCCGATCCCGTTCGACAGTGCGTCCACGTCCACCGTCAGCCTGCCCTGGCAGCGCGCGGCGACCCCGCGGACGGTGACCAGCGCGACCGCCCCCAGGGTTCGCAGGCCGGCCCTCAGGGTGCCGACGAGCAGCTCACCGGCCACGCCGTCGAGGCGGACCAACGTGGGCAGCACCACACCGGCCGCCGCGTCGCATGGTTGCGGCACGAGCGCGGTGGACGGCAGCCTGAGGTCGGCGGGAGCGACGAGTCGTACCCATCCCTCACCGAGCGGCGCGGGGCGTGAGTGCGCCGTGCCGGTGGTCGGATCGGTGGCCGGATCAGTCGCCGTTGTGCCTGTCTCAAAGGAGAAACCGGCGGCGACAAGCGTGAACTGCGCGATCCCGCCGTCCCGCTCCTGGAGGTACTGGTCGACCTGCAGAGGCTCCGGACTCAACGAGGTGGGAACGACCGACAGCATGCCGGGTTGCTCGTAGGCGACGTAACCCTCGGCCACGCCGGAGCGCTCGGGTCGGCCGAAGTCGGGAAGGCCCGTGAACATGGGTTCTCCTATGGCTGGGGCAGGGCCAGTAGGTTGCTGTCGGTGGAACGCCAGTCGGTGTCGGCCTGGCTGCGACCGGAGACGTGCACGAGGGTCTGACGGAAGCGGAACGACCCCAGCCCGCGGTCGAGCAGCCAGTCCTCGAGTGGGACCGGTACGGCGACGTCGTGCTGGAGCGTGGTGTGGTCGAGGAGTACGGCGCCGGACACGCCCTCGAACTGCACGCCGATGACCGAGAGGTCGCGCTCGGGGTCGCCCGAGGTGCCAAGGCCTCCAGTGGTGGTGATGAGCGTGACCACGCGTGGAAGGCGTTCGACCCGGCGGTCCAGCGTCTGGCTGACGACCTGCTCGGGTTGCACCACGACGCGGACCCCGCTGACGTCGAGAGTCACGTCGGCCTTGTCCGGCTGCGCCGGGCCCTGCGAAGGGGTGACCGTGACGTCGAGCGTCGCGCCTGGAGCGAGCGTCGCGGGCAGCGGACCCGTCATCGATGCCGCGGCTCCGTCGGTCCAGGCAGGCAACACGGGAACGTCCAACTCAACGTCACCCTCGTTGAGCAGGGTGACCGTCAGGGAGCCGTCGGGGCCGGGCTTCTCCATCCAGGACAGTGGGGGGACGGCCGGCCGATCGAGCCGCAACTCGACCGGCACCTGGTGGACTTCATCGTCCACGGTGACGTCCACCCGGCCGCGCAGCAGTGCACTGGCCGCGCCTCCGGTCGTCAGGACGGCGTAGACGTCGCGGAGGTCGTCGAAGGCGAAACTCTCCGAGACCCACCAGCCGCGCACCAGGTCCGGCGGAGCGTGCGTCGTGATCGCTCCCCCGGGCAGCCCAAGAGTGCAGGTGGCGGGATGGACGGCCGCTCGCAGCTCCGGCGGGCCTGCGCCCGCGGGTACGTGCCCGGCCAGGGCAGCCGCGGCGGCGTACAGCCGGGCCGGAGAGGTCTGTGGCACCAGGTGCACGCTGATCAGGGCGAGCGCACGCTCGGTGCCGGTTTGGGCATCGGTCGCCCTGCCGACCGTGAAGGACAGTTCCGGGCCGTAGGGCGCCTCGGCGAGCTGTCCGATGAGGAAGGCGTCGGGGAGGTAGTAGAAGACGTTGCCGCCGTTCTGGTCCTGGAAGTACACGTGGTTGCGCGACGTGGGCCCTTCGGCCGGCCAGGGCACGACCAGGGTGGCGAATCCCTTCGACGCGGCCGGCTGGCCGGAGGGAAACAGATAGGGGTGGGCGTCCACGTCGAAGCGGAGCGGCACGACGCTGTCCAGTGTGTTGCTGACGAGCATGTACCGGGGCTCGGGCTCGTTCGGGCCGTCGCCGCCGACGACAGGACCCGGGTCGGGTATCGGCAGCGGAGGCACCGGAGGCACCGGCAGTGGCCACGGGATGGCCAGGGGGCGCCGGTGGTCACGCACGACAGGTCCGGTCCCGTCCCCGCCGGGGGTGCGGTGGTCGCGAACCACCACGTCGGGCGTTCGCACGTCGTCCCGCACGACGACCTGCCGCAGCAGCGGCGCGGCGGCCACGGCCGGCTGAAGCGAGAGCCGGCGGAAGGACCGGTCAACGACGAGTTGCTGTCGCAGGTTCACCTGCTTCAGTCGCTCTGCCACGCCCTCCGCCTGGAGCAGTGTCTCGTTCGGACGAGGCTTCGGAGTCCCCTCCTCCGGGATGGGAATGGGTTCGAAGTGCCGTATCGGCTCCGGGATGGGGTTCGGGCCGACGCTGAGTACGAGGTCGGGGAGGATCACGTGCGTGTCGAGCACGTCGGGCTTCACCACGACCAGCACACCCGGATCGGGCTTTCGCCACGCCGACTGCACTGCGACCGTGATGCTGCGGTGGACCACCAGTTGGGCCTGCTCCTCGTCGCGGGTGAACGCGCGCAGCAGCGCGTCGCGTTCCGGCAACGCCAGTAGCAGAACGAGTTCCGGCCGAACCTGCGTGTCGCCGAAGTTGGGGGTGAACTCGGCCACGGGGTAGTCGCGCACCATCTGTCCGGCCGACGAAACGCTGACGGAGAGTTGGTGCGGCAGGATCACGGCATCCGCCCGGGAGATTTCCGGTGCCGGATAGCTTTCCAGCCCGAACGTCATCCGCCACAGACCGTCCGCCAACGAGGTGGTGATCTCGTAATGACCCGTGGCCGGGCTGACGCGGAGCCGGTAGCGGGGCAGGTAGTAGACCTTCGCGGCGTCGGCCGGATCCTGGAACAGGACCGTGTCGTCGACCCGCCCGTCGGGGCTGACAGGCACGGTGACCTGCGACCGCGGGATCCCGGGCCGGAACGGCCCGATGCGGCGCAGTGTCTCCAGATCCATGCCTGGACGAGGAACTCGCCATAGCTGAGCTCCTGGCATCGCCTGCCTCCTCGGTAGCGGTGGGGTCCAATCACTCGTTCGGAACTACACGGGGAGCAGTTGACACACGTCTGTCAGTCGGCAGGCGGTGGATGCGGGTTCTCCTCGGGTGGCTTCTCCGAGGCCACTTCCTTGCCGTGCAGACGATGAGGTGTTCGGCGCTTGAGCCGCGGGACGTATCCCGGCGGGCACAGCGACTCACCGGGTTCGCCCGCAGACGGGGCGCGAGCCGCCTCCGGATCGACGAGCACGCACTCGTACTCGTCGTCCGGCCCTGACGGAAGTACCGGAGGCAGCTCGTCTCCCGCGGTCACGTCACACTCCCCCGGGCCCGCCCCAGTAGAAGTACGAGCCCCAGCCACTGGTGCCGCTGAAGTCGGTCCAGATGTCGTACGCCGCGGCGTTGGTGACCTGTGGCACGCCCTGAATCCCCACCATCGTGCCGTTCGCGTCGCTCTGGTAGCGGAGGTTGCGCATGTAGGCGGCATGCGTCCAACCCGTGCCGGGGAGGGCCCCGCTGCCCATGGCGGTGCTGGTGGGTTCGGGATGGTTGGCTGAGTCGTCGACGATCTCGCCGCCCCAGTCGACCTGGTCGGCCATGGTGCGAAGGCCGGTGTCGCTGTAGAGGCTGGCCGGGTAGTAACCCATCCACTCGGCGCCGATGCGGACCCACCAGTTGCCCTGGTAGAGCTGGACCTTGATCAGCAGGTCGTACTGGTCGCCGCCGGCGATGCTCTCGGCGACCCGCATGCCCGGGAAGGAGGACGTGCCGACCTGGACCCAGCCCCTGACGTCGGTGTTGTAACCCCCGAGGTTGTCGCCGCTCTGGGAGTACGCGTTCGTGGTGTAGAAGATGAAGAGGTGCGGCTCCCAGTCGCCGTTGAGGTCCTTGTAGGTCTGGGCGCCGACCTCGAGAGTCTGCAGAGCGGCGCCACTCCCCCGTACGGTCCAGAGCTGGCCGAGGGAGAACTCGTTGGACCACTGGACGTACGGCTTCCAGGTGTTGATGTAGGCCTCGGTGCCGTAGTTCGTGACGAACTGGTAGGCGTGCGCGTACTTGTGCTCGGCACCGATGGCGGGCGGATGCGGGTCGTCCGGCGGGGTGAACTCGGGCCGGTAGGGGCCCTTGGCGAGGTAGTCCTGAAGGGTGCCGACCGGGCGGAGCTGGTCGATGTTCTTGCGCATCACCGGGACCGTGCCTGGCGGGCCCTTCTCCACTTCCGGTGCGCGCAGCGCACGGGCGGCGGCACGGGTGCGACGGGCCGGGTCCTGCTCGATGCCATTCAGCGGCGGCGGCTCGGCCGGAGCGCCGTCGACCTGGGACTCGACAGGCACCCAGTCGACCCGGTCGCCGGCCGCGGACGTGGTCTGGGTGACGACGTCGCGCCTGGCGTACAGGTCGAGGTGGTGCTGCCGGATCTCCTCCAGTCGTTCGGCCGCGGCCTTGAGGTCACCGTCCACCTCCGGACCCGCGAACTTCTGATGCGCGAGGCGACTCATCCGCGCCGGCGCGGCATGAGGGTTCCGCTCGATGAGCCCGACGTCCATCGCCGCCTCCTAGTCCCCGCACCGTGTGAAGCGTTGCGATGAAAGCCGGCCCCATCTCGGCGCGAACGTCGAGGGATGGCTGAGGCCGATCGAGTGAGTCGAGCAAGACCTTGCACGTCTGGTCGACGAGGAGGTCGAGTTGACAGAAAAAGAGGAGACCAGCATCGGAACCCCCGTCCCCCTGGGCAACGGCCTCCAAACGCTTTTGTGAGGCCGTGCACTAGAAAACACCACTCTCACCGTACGGTCAAGAGTTCCTCAACTCCGAATCAACCGAGCGTTGCGACGACGGCTGAACCCGCCTCGGCCACTACGACCTGGGCGCCGACCTGGGCCCGAGCTGCCGCACCGTCCCGTGCGCAGAGCCCAACCTCGCCAGGGAGGCGCGTACCATCCGCGCCGGGGCTTCCTGGGGTTGTACCAGTGGTGTCGCACCTCCCAACACCGCGGCGTGCAAGGCTACGACGATTCGGGTCCGCACAGGGATCGACCTTCGACCTACTCCAGACGCCAGAGTGCAATAGATACCGGCACGAGTCTTCCTGCAGTTCGACAGAACTCGAAATTGCTCGCCCAGAGTTCTTACGACGAGTCAGGAGAGGGAAAGGTTGGCGAACTTGTTCACCTGGTGTGCCGGCTCCTCGTCGTTCAACCATAAGAGAAGCGGACAACATTGTCGGCATCAGTTCGGGTCTCCGAACTGCCGATGAGAAGTGAAACGACCTCGAGCGGCGCAGACCAAAGCGAAGCAGGACACGCGCCGCGCAGTAGGCGCTTGCGGCCGGGGGCTTTATTTGTAAAGGCTCAACAGGTCAATGCCGAGGTTGGGAACCGATCCTTCACATCCGCCTCGGCAACGTGGGACGGAGCATCGAGCGGGGGCTCGGACGCCTCAGTCGGGGTCGGCGAGTTCGGGTCGGTAGGCCAACGGTCCGCGCATGTCGCGGTCGGGCCGACCTTGGTCGGCGAGCTGTGTGGGTGGCGGTCAGGACCGCCACCCACACAGCGTCAGTTCAGTTCAGGGCCGTACCTGCGGACGTCACGACACGTCTGCAGGCTCGAGGAGTTCGTCGGTGTCCTCGACATCGTGGCGCAGGCCCGCCGGAACGAGTCGGTTGCCGGCGTGGTCCGCCGGCCTGTCGACGGGCGTGATCCGGGCGCGTGCCGAGGTGACCGCCCAGGCCCAGACGACGGCCGGCGCCAGCACACTGGCGACGCCAAGGACCCGACGGTCGCGTGTTCCGACAGCTCCGCTTCTGACACCCGCGAGGGCCGCCAGGGCGGTGACCGAGCCGGCCACCGCGGCCCGGGTCAGCAGCGGCTCACGAGCCAGCCGGGTCGAGTCGACGAACCGGCCCACCCGCCGCAGTTCCAACCGTTCAGGCAACGACGCGAAATCCATGCTTGACCCCCAGCTTCTTCAGGCTTTCCGATCCGGGAACTCCGTCCGCGTCTGCTCCGGAGTATCCGCAGCGCCGCTGCCATCGCGCGTAGGCGGCGACGGTGCGGGTGCCGAACGAACCGTCACTCGCGTACTGCGACGACAGCAGACCCTCGGCGGCGAGCGCACGCTCCACGAGCCGTACGTCGTCCGCCGCTCCGGGCGTGACCGCACCCTGCGGCCGCTTCGGGTCCAGCTTCGCCGCCCTGGTCACGGCGGCGAGGCTCACCGCCGACCCCGGCGGGCGCGGCGGCTCGGGTTGCTGTCCCCCGGCGACGGCGGCGGAGATGACGTCTCCCACCTGGGCGATCCGTGCGGGTGCGGGGCACGCATGGTGTTGGTTGAACCGTGGCGGCTTGGAACTGGTGTACTGCGCGTGCCAGCCGATGCCGCGGCCGAAGATCTCAGGCAGTTTCACCAGGGGCACGCCGTGGGTGTCTCTCAACCAGACGAGCAGGTTCGCCATCGCGGCGATCTGGTGGTCGTTCCATCGAGGGACCTTGCGGACGTCCTTGCCGTCCCAGACCCGGCCGGCGCCGTCCCAGGTCTCGATGCTGATGTGTCCTCTGCCGCCACCGAAATAGTTGCCGTCCAACTGACAATGGGCGACGCGTTCGGTGTCGACGTACTGCAGGACGTTGCCGTCCTCGGCGACGTAGAAGTGACTCTCGATCGACGACTGTAGCCAGACACTCTTGATGTTCTTGGCGTTGGAGACTGCCGTGTGCAGAACGGCTCCCCATGGTCGGATGCGGGGCTGGGTGTTCGCCTCCGGGAGCGGATCCCAGTCGGCGTGCGGATAACGGGCCATGGCGCGGACTCCTGAGATGAACGAGCTTACGGTGAAGGTGGTCCGGAAGAGGAAGGATCGGTCAGGACATCGGCAACGGAAGGTCGGTGTCGTCCAGAACGAACGACCCGTGCCCTTCCCGGAGGCTTCCGTCGGCACCGAGCGCCGGATCGCTCCAGTGGTCCCAGGCGGTGCCGACGTCGGCGAAACTGGCGGGATAGTTCACACGGAGCGCCGCGACGATCTTCGTCTGCTCCGCGTCACCCCAGGTCGTGGTGTCCATGCTGGCGAGGTTCGCGCCCGCGATGGTGTCGGCCATCTTGGTTCCGGCCCGGCCTGAGGAGATGATCGGGTTGGGGAAGTTCACGTGGTAGCGGTACACGAGCGCGACCGCGTGCTCGCAGGTGAAGACGTCCCCGAAGGTCGCCGGACGGGTTCCACCGTTCCCGTCGGGAACGGTGGGTACGTTCGTCCCCACGGCTTTCGCCCACGGTGTGCGAAGGATGTCCCGGATACGCGTGCGGGCCATGTCCCATTCACACCGCCAGAGCTCCGGGCTGTTGCGGCACATCATCAGGAAGCGGTACCACCAGTGCCAGTCCCGGAAGCGTTCGAAGTCGTCCGCCTCGGTGACGGGCACGGCGACATCACGCTGGTAGCTCCCGCCACTTCCGGGCAGGCCGTAGAGCACCGGCGCACAGACGTACTTGCGCGCACCCGGGTCCCACATCGGATTGGGCCACGTCTGCGGCCACGGGTAGGCGGGATAGACGCCGAAGACGCCGAGATAGCGTTCGTAGACCGCCGGGTACTTCATTCGCAGGTACGCCAGCAGGGCGAACAACTCCCCCGTGTGGTGCGCCGGCCAGATGGTCCAGTGCGCCACCCCGAGCGAGACCACCGCGCTGTCCCAGCCGTTCATCGAGTCGAGGTACGACCCGCACTCCAGCGCTGCGACCGCTGCGACGACGCGGTAGGTGCTGGCACGCGCCACATCGGTCGCGGGATCGATTGCCGCACCGGTGAGCCGCATCGGGTCGACACGGGTGTCCGGCGACCACAGGGAGTTCGGCTTGTACGAGCGGCTGATCGGGCCCTGCCCCATGCCCGGAACACTCGCCATCGAACCGGCCGCCACGCCGTCGACGGGAGCGACCACGCGGTTGGCGGGGATGTCGTAGTACATCGAGGCGTCGCGGGCCCAGACGGCGTCCCCGACGGCCGGATCGTCGCGCAACCAGATCCGGTCCTTGACGAACGTCGTCGGCGCGCTGGCGGTGTTCCACTTCCACGACTCCATCACCACCGGACAGTGCAGCCGGTCGGCGACCTTGACCCGCTCGGTGACACCCGGGGCCGTACCTCGGCGGGCGGTCGTGTCGGTCACCCATCGGGCGAGGACCGTGGCGGTCTCCGGGTCGAGCAGGCCGTGCACCGGCCCCCAGTACCTGCGTGGGTTGTGCAGATGGAACAACGGGTCGGCGGCGTGCGGGCCGGTGAGCGGCTCCAGTACGCCGGCCACCCCTTCGGTGCCGGCGTACCCCTGGAGGTGCCGAACGGCCCACTGCGTGGACCGCCCGTACTCGCGGTACGCGGCTGTCCCCTTGGCCGGCAGGCAGGTGAAGCCGACGAGCACCAGGTCGTCGTGCAGCTTCTCCACGTGGCCGCCCGGATCGCCGGCCCGGACGGCACCGCCGTACTTCTTCGTGGCATCGGAGTCACCTGGCTGGAGGTAGAAGCCGCCGTACCTCGTCTGCAGGGCGTAGAGGTGGTCGCTCGGCCAGGAGGGCGCTCCTCCGGTGAGCGCGGCGGTGAGGAACGCGACGAAGTCGTCGGCCATCGACCGGATCACAGTCGCCTGGGCGGTCACGTCCGCGAGCGCCGACTCGGCGGCTCCCTTGATCCCCTTCGTACCACGGCGTTCGATGAGCAGGAACAACCAGGCCACCAGGGTGACGGCTTGGGCCACCGACTCCGCGGCCTTGGCGTCCAGCGTGACCGTGGAGCCGGACTCGGTGTGCGGGATGGGTGGTTGGGCGGCCTTCACGAACGACGCGAACCGCGTGCTGACGTGGGGCGTTCCCGTCACCGGCGGGTCAAGGTAGTACCCGCGCAGGAGCGCGCCCACGCTGACGATGCTCGGAGTGCGTACCGCGTGTGCGGCGAGTACCTGCGCGTCGAGATCGCTGAGCAGGTCCTGCAGCGACATCTTCCGCACCAGCACCGACTTGCGGTGTTCCTCGCTCTGCGCCGCCGTCCACGGCGTACCGGCCGCCTCCGCCTTGATGCGGTCGGAATTCCACTCGACGAACCATGAGGCGAGGTCACCCACCCAGGTGACGAGCCCCTGGATACCGGTGTCGAACACCTCACCCAGAGAAGGGTCCAGCATCGTCGCGACCATCCGCCAGGTGTTGAACTCCCGCCGGTTGAACGCGAAGTCGATTCCGACGAACAGGTGACTGGTGTCAACCGGCGCTTGCTCGCACCCGGAGTAGGGAGCGAACGGCGACCCCGTCATGATGTTGCCGGTCGAGTAGAGGCGGTCGAGCGTCGTCGCCGACACGTCCTTGGTGGTGAGCGGCGCGGCCAGTTTCTCGGTGTCGAACAGAACGTCGAACTTCGCGCCGGCCCCCTTGGTGAACCTGCTGTAGGCCAGCCGCCGCAGATTGAGGACGTTCCGCCGGAAGTCCTCGCGGGTGGGCGAGCTTCCTTCCATGCGGTCGATCCAGACGAGATAGTCCGCCAGCCGAGCTGTGTAGGCCTTCACCTCCTCCGAGCCGACCGCCGGTCCGTCCTGCCACGCCTCCCGCTGCCGGCGGCGCAGTCGCATCGTCGCCGCCAGGCCAGCCGCCGAAGCTACCGTCCCCATGCCTTCCCCCAGGTGTCACTCGTGTACGGCGCGGTGCCTACACGGTCTTGGTCCGTGTACGGCGACGTCAGTCGATGGTGTCGAAGCGCAGGCCGCTGGAACTCTGTCTGCGTCCGGCCCGCCTGCCGCGGCCGACCCAGAAGTAGGACTCCCCGCCGACCCATCTGGCGTACTGCGTGGTGCGGGTGACCACGGCCCCCTCGGACGGCACCTCCTCCTCGGGCAGTTCGAGCGGTTCGCCCGGACGCAGCAGCCGGCCGAGCGGGTTCAGCGGGACCGGTTGGCCGTCCGGTCCGGTGCGACTGAGGGTGGCGCGTCGCAGGTGGTTGACGCCCGGCCGTACCTCCACCGGCAGCAGCGGGATCCAGTGCTCGGGTACGTCGGTCATCAGCCGGTAGTGCAGCCTTGCCGGGTCGGTGCCGTCACCGCCGATGACAGCGGTTCCACCGGTTCCGTCGAAGGCCGGGGCAGCCGCGGCCTCGGCCCGGTCGAGGGTGCGACCGACGGCGTTGGTGACTTTGCGTTCGATCGCCCATGCCTGGTTCGCACCCTCGTCACGGGCGAACGCGACCTCCTCCAGCGGGTCGCTCTCGAGCGTCTGGGCGAGCACCGGCGCGACGAACAGGCCCGCCTCCGCCGCAACTCCTCCCGAGGCGCCGAGCTGGAACAGTGACCATCCGGCGTCGCCCCTGCCATCGCCCTGTCCGGGCACCAGGCACTGTTCGCCGAAGGTGTCCGCGACGACGACAGAGGTGATGCTCGTCAGCGAGCCGACCGGAACGTCGACGGGCACGACGTACCAGTCGTTGGCGTACACCGTGGCGAACTCCACCAGCAGCATGCGGGCGAGATCCTCCGGCGCGGTTTCGATCCCACCGAAGTTCACTCGGGCGTCCTCGAACTCCCAGTAACGCCGAGAGGGCATCCCGGCGAAGAACGCCGGCGCGGGCAGGACGGTGCGGACGAGTTCTGTTCGGTCGGCCGGCGCCTGCAGCGGGGTCGCCTTGTCGTCGACGACGAACGAGTGCCAGTCCAGACGGCCCCCGTCGTACGCGGGTGCGCCGAGGGTGACCTGCTGCCCGCCGCGGTCTGCGCCCACGGCGAACTCGTACTCCATGCGGGCGGGCTTCCACGCGGACCGCTCCGGCCGGACGGTCGCCAGCCGGGACGTCGCCCACGCGAGCCAGCGCACCGCGACCTGCCGGGCGGTCTCGGCGTCCGCGCCCTGCAGCCCCCACTCGGGCAGTCCGTCCGGCAGCGTCGCTCCCAGCGCGTCCGCCAGGGCGGCTCCGTCGGGGACGCGACCCGAGACCACCGCCAGGTAACGGCGGGCGGCGGCGTCGAGGAGGGGACCGAGCAGCGCCTCGTCCGCCCGGAGCGGGTAGGTGGCCACGATGGCGTCAGCCACCGCGCCGGTCAACCCGGCGGCGGCCAGCATACGCAGGAAGTGCTGCCCGGCTTCGGCGGCTGCACGCAGATCCGGTGTGGGCTCCTCCCGCTCGACCAGGACCTCCAGCGGCGTGGCGCCGTCGTAGTCCTCGGCGACGAGGTCGGCACCTGGACGGAACCTGGTGACGCGGTCGGAGGTGGCGCGGACCCGGACCCAGACGGGCGACCCCGCGTCGTCGCCGAGGAACTCCCCGAACTGCCACTGCCGCGCCAGCGTCCACAGCGGGTCGTTTACCTGTGCCTCCAGCGCCGGGCGCATGTCGCCGGCACGGGCCCGTGGCTCGATCCGGGTCCAGGTGGTGATGGATGACATGGGTCACCTCGCCAATGTGCGGGAGAAGTCGGTCGCGGTCGCGTCGGTGCGGACCACGTTCATCGGGAGTACGGCCGCGGGCAGGAGTTGTCCGACGTCGGTGAGGGCGTCGGGGTTGGTGGGATGCAGGGCCTCCAGGTCGACAGCCCGCAGCTGGGCCAGGGCAAGCGCCTCCTCGACCGTCTCCCCGAGGATGTCCGGATCCCACGTGGCCCGTCCGTCCGGTGGTACGGCCAACAGCATCGTGTTCGGCGGTGCGGCGTTCGGGCTGTCCACGCTCAGTGCGACGCCGGTGGTCTCCGCAGCGGCCGGAAGGACCTCCGCCCACTCGTCCACGACGAACCCGGTGAGACCCGAATCCATGCCCACCAGGCCGGACCACGGGTCGGCGAGCGGTGCGTGCACGAGCAGGGAGACACGGCTTCCTGCCACCCGCGGCCCCTCGAACCGAAGGCCGAGCCAACGGTCACCCGGTGCGTACGGCAGTTGGGCCACACGCAGGCCGAGAGTGTCGCCGGCGTCCAGCGCCTCCGCGTAGCCGACGCTGGTGACCAGCCGGTCGACGCCTCGGCGGACGCGGCCCACCGAGGTGAGCCAGGCTGTGGCCGCCGTCGGGTCGCCGCCCTGGAGTTCGGCGCTGCGGGCGAGCACCTGTTCGAGCGCCACGCCGTTGGGCGGGGTGAAACTGCCGAGCAGGGGCACCTGCCGACCGATCAGAGCGGACAGGATGTCCCGGCCGGACTCCGCGATGTCAGCTTCCTGGATCCGGCGGCTTAGTTCGGTGGTGGCCGAGGACGCGAGGGCGCCCAGCTCGGCATCTGCTGCCCACGGTGCCGGCAGCACCCCGGGGATGCCGAGCAGAGCCGCGCGTCGCAGGCCGTCCCGTCGCTGTCCGGGGACGCGCAGGGCTGCGAGCGCGGTGTCGGTGAGTGCTCGGACAGCGTCCGCCCGGGTGGCGAACTCGTCGACGGTCTCGCTCTCCCCGGTCTGCCCGGCGGCAGAGGCGACGGACTCCGGCAGGTCGAGGTCCGAGGCGGCGAGCGGCCGAGCCGAACTCACCAGATCACGTGCGGCAGTAGCGGCCTCGAGCAGTTCCGGCAGCCCGAGAACGTCGCTTCCCCACTCCGGTGCCCGATCGGCGAGCAGGGTGAGCCGAGCTCCGTCCGGAACGTCCGGTCGGTCCGCGGCACGGAGTAGCAGCAGCCGTTCGAGATCGCACCCGGCCGGTGCGCCGGCTCCGACCGAGAGAGCGGCCACGTCGAGGGCGGAAAGGTCGAGTTCACTCAGCGGGAACTCCACGATGCTCGCCGCCTCACTCCCCCCGTCTCCCGCCCCGGCGTCCACGCGCACCCGGACGCGGACACGCGTCGACGCCGGCAGCAGGCTGGACATCCACGCGTCGGCCTCCGGTGAGGCGACAGCGCGTGCCTGCGCGGTAGCGTCGACCGGCCACCGGGTTCGGTCCGCGCACGACCCGGCGGGCAGGACGGTCAGGACTCGGTGGGTCAGCGCGACACCGGTCCGCGGCGTACGAACCGCCTCCAGTTCGGGTGGCGGCGCCTCACCGCGGCCGAGCGCGTCCAGCGTTGCCCCCGCTCGCAACGGATTGCCGAGGACGGCCTGGTGCACGCCCTCGACCAGCAGCGCGTCCGCCACGGAGTCGACCGCGTCGTCCAGGTCGTCGAGCACCTGGGCGAGTGCGGCGATCTGGTCGGTCTGGTTCGCGGGTACGCCGACGTCGCGAACCAGGTCCAGGCGGCCCGCCTTGCGAAGCCGGTGCAACGCCAAGCCGTCGACGACCGACGTCGTGGTGACGGCCTCGCTGACCTGTCCCTCGGAGTCGACCGCCGAGCCCCGCAGCGGCGCGATCGCGCGAAAGCGGTCGATGTGGGCCGCGAGCGCCGGCAGCGGGTGATCCTGGACGGCGCGTTCGAACCGGTAACCCAGCAGGGCGCCGAGCGGCTGGCCCTGACGTACGCCGTCGAGGATCCAGGCTGCGGTGCGTACCCGGTCCGAAGGCAGGGAGACCGCGAGCGGCCCGGTGGGGTCCTCCCCGTGGGCACGGTGCCCCGACCGAAGGACCGCCGCGGTGGTGGCTTGCGCCAGCGAGGGCGCGTGCACGAATCCGGGCGAGTCGGGAATCCGGGTGAGCGGTCCGGGCTCGTTCGGCGGCAGTTCGCCCGCCGGAACGACCGGCCGGGTGGGACGGGGGCGTACGTCGGTCACCCAGCCGAACCCGCCCACGTGCACGCCGGTCGGCTGTCCGCCGGCGGGTCGGCGTAGCCAGGCGAGCCGTTTGGTGGCCAGCGAGGTGATCCAGGCGTCCAGGCGGTGCGACGCGGCGTCGAGAGTCTGCGCCATCGTTCGTTCGAGGTCGCGGGCCGGGACGTTCACCAGCGCGGTGATCGCCGAGCGCGCTTCCCACAGGTCGGCTGCGTCGACGTCGCGGGTGGACTGCTGTCCGGCGAGGTACGCCCCGACGGACTGGGGCGTCCCGGGCCGCTGACGCTGCAGCCTGCGCCACGCGGTCGGCGTGTCGGTGCCGGGGACGACGTCGACGAGTTCGGGCTCCGCCCGCTCCGCGAGCGGCGTGCCGAGAATGCGGTCGGCGGCGATGACGTACTCCGCGAGCAGCGACTGGCGCAGCAGCCGGTACAGCAGCGGGGTGCGCTCAGGTGCCACCACGTCGACGGCGTCGCGCAGCCACTCCGCCGTGCGGACGGCCGCGGTGAGGTTGCGCAGGTACGCCGACGGCTCTGCGCCGTCCGCACGTACCCACGGCAGGTCGAGCGGGAACGACTCGCGGGCATGGACGAGCCGCGTCACCCGGACGTCGAACGGAGTGAGCCCGAGCCGCTGCCCCAGGGCGGCGGCTCCGGCCGCGAGTTGGGTCCGCCACTCCTGCCGCAGCCCGAGTTCTGCGAACCGCCACAGGTAGGCGACGTACTCCGCCCCGAGCGCGTTGCGGCCGAACAGCCGGCGAGCCAGCGGCGACATCGCCAGCAACCGCACGAGGGTCAGGTCCGGTCGGGTGTCGTCCGGCCTGATCCTCGGCACCGCCTGGGTGTCGGCCACGGCAGGCTCGAAGACCAACTGCCGCACCCGGCCCAGGAACCCGACCACGGCCGGGTCCAGGCGACGCCGTCCGAGCGCGCTTCCCTCCACGTCGGCCCAGCGCCGTAACGGCAGGATGGGCAGGATGCCGTAGGGCTGGGACCCGATCCGCAGAGCGGGCACCGGACCGTTGGGCCGCAGGTAGTCCATCGCGTGCTGCCGCGCTCCGCGCACGGCGGCGTCGGAGAACCGTCCGGCGGTCAGTTGGCTGAGGAAGTACCCCCAGGTCGTCCCCCACAGCGCGGTGACCATCGCCTTGGCGGTGACGTCGTCAGTGCCGTCGCCGCCGCGCGCACGGCGCAGCGGCGTGGCGCTGCTCGGCCGTGGCGCGGGCGGCGGGGGCGTTCCGGGTTCCCCGTCCGGGGGAACGGGCGGCTCCGCCAGGTCGAGCCCCAACGCGGCGGCGAGTACGTGCGAGTTGGTGCCGCCCCGGTCGTCCCCGTCGGGTTGCCCTGAGGACAGACGCACCTGGTACGCCGCCGCGTGCGCGGGATCGTTGCGGCTGTACGCGGACGAGGTCGTCTCGGTGTTGTTGGTTGCCGCACCTGGCGGTACGTATCCCAGACCGCGGGTGTGGTACTGCGCGGTGATCAGGTCCGCGAGCGCCTGGGTGGACGCCACCGGTCGCCCCGTGGCGGGGTCCGTGGCGTCCTCGCGCACGCCGTACACGAAGATGCGGGCGTACCCGCCCACCGGCCTGGGCAACCGGATGCCCATGCCCACGGCCTCGGCCTGGTCGAAGTCGACGAGCCAGCGGATCGCGTCGTCGACCGGCGGTTGCGTACGCGGATCCACACCAGGCTCAGTGGTCGTGGTCGCGACCGGGTCCGAGGCAGGGTCCGTGGTCGGGTCCGAGGCAGGGCTGGGATCGGGTCCGACGGCCAGACTCGCCGGGATGTCCCCGCCGACCACCCGAACGACCGGTGCGGCCGGACCGAGTGGATAGGCGACGACGTACCAGCGAGACGGCAGGCACCCGGCGGTGGCCCGCCGGGTCCAGGTCGTGGTTCGCAGGGACACGTCCGGGATGGCCGGCGGCGGCGCCTGGCCCGGATCGGTGCCGGGCGCGGGCCGATCGCCGGGGTTCGTCGGCTCGGTCACCCGCGCGATCCAGGCCGCCCGCTCCGCGCCGAACCGGGTGGCGAGTTCCGCCCAGGCGGCGTCCTCCACACCGGTGTCGGCACCGGCCGTCCACACCGTGGTCCAGTAGCGGCGCGCCCAGTCCGCCTCGTCGGCGGTGAGGTCGCGTTCGTGGCTGTCGACGTGCAGGTCGTCCGGATACACCCGGAGCAGCAACTCACTCGGGGTGAACCTGGTCTCGAGACGCACCGGCAACAACAGCACCGGCCAGGCGGTCGAGAGGGTCCGGAGGTCGGTGGCGCCAGGGTCGCTCATGAGATGTCCGCCGGGATCGGTGGGAGGGAAAGGAGGTTGTTGGGTGCGTCGCCGTCGGCGCGGGTCCGCAGGTAGGAGCGGCCGAGGTGGGTGTGCGAAACCACCACGTCGACCGGGTCCCCGGTGGGTTCCTCGACGTAGAACCGTTCACGGCGAGCGAGCGCGGCCACCACCTCGTCCACGCTCGCCTGCCACCACGTGCCGTCGGGGTAGCGACCCGCGACCGCGCGTATCCGTGTCTGTGGGTCGCCGGCGGTGCGCTTACGCACGTGCGTGATCCGCCACCCGTCGCCCACGCCGGGGGGCAGCAGCGCGGTCGCGTGGTAGGCCACCCGCACCGGCTGCTGCAGGTGGATGTGCGCCATGTGGGCCGAGTTGTGGCCCCACGTCACCGACGGCGCCTCGGAGTCGGTTGCCAGCGGGCGTTCGGGCGTGCCGAACGGCGCGTGCAGCACCGGGACGTGTCCGAGGTGGTCGAGTGCCTGACGGTCGGCTGCGACGGCGGCCCAGCTGAGGTCGCGCCAGGTGGCCGGCGCGGTGCCGTAGCGGGGGTCCTTGTCCGGAGGGACGTCCATGCCGAACCTCGGAGCACTGGGTTGTTCCTCGAAGACGAAGAACCAGCCCGGGTCGCCGGCGCCACCACGCGCCTGCTCGACGGTGAAGGGAAAGCCGACGAAGAGGATGTCGGGTTCCAGCATTCCCTGGAAGGCCGGCTCCTGACGTTCACTGCCGAGGCGGGCGGGGCCGCCGGGCACCGCCGGCGGCAGCGCTCGGCGAGCGTGCAGGCCGAGCGAAGGGAACCGGCGTACGACCTCACCACGGACGAGCAGGACGGCACCGTTGCCGGCGCCGGTCGTCGCCACCTGACCGAGGTGCGCGGACCCCGGCCACTGCGCGACCGGCGGGATGTCCGCCGTGTCCCCCGTGGTCCCGTCCGCGCCGCGGGAGTCCCAGAACTCCCGGAACGCAGTCGCCCTCCGGTCGGTCGGGAACTCCCTCCACAGCAGTTCACGGCCCAGTTCGTGGTTGGCGCCCACCAGGAACGCCTCCACGAACGCCGGGTTGGCCCGCAGCAACGTGACCGTGTCCAGCGGGAGGTTCCCGGCCCCGGGCAGCAGGTGCTCATGCCCCAGCTCGGCGAGCAGCTCCGACATCGGTTGTCCGAACCGCGGCGGCGCCAGCAGCTGGCCGAGCGGGTCGGTCAGCTCCGCGTCCGCGAGGTCGACGCCCGTGAGCCGGGAAGTGACCCGGGCGGTCACCGTGAGGTCGGGAACGAGGGCCTGCCGGACGTCACCGGCGATCCGGCCGAGCGCCAGCGCCTGTTCGTCGTCGGCGGCGGCGACCTCCTGCGACCGATGCACCGCGGTGAGGTTCGCGAGGGTGGCGCTGCGGAACCGGGTTGCCATCTGCCGCTTCTGTCCGAGCAGGGCGTTGTCCAGGTCGGCGACGGCGATGCTCGCCCCCTGGTTCTCCCAGCCGAACCAGCCGTCGGCCTGGATCCGGCTGGCCGGGCCCCACCGTGCAGGGTCGCCGGCCGCGTTGCAGTCCCAGCCGATCCGGTAGTAGGCGCGGTTCTCCATTTCCGGGTTTTCCAGGTGGAAGACCACGATGTCCGGCTGGGCGGAGCCGCTCACGTCGGCGACCGCGATGCCCGCGCCCGCGACGCTCGCGCCGAAGCTGCCGGGGATCTGTTTGATCGGGCTCCAGCCGCCGGTCACCCTGCCGCGGGCGTTCAACTGCCAGCCGACCCGGTACGACGCACGCACGGCTCCGCCGACCTGTTCCAGTAGCAGGACCGTGAGTTCCGGGCGAAGGTCGCCGTTGAGATCGTCGACGGTCACCCCCATACCCACGACCGGCGGCGCGGTAGCGGCGGTGCGGGTTTCCCAGGGCACCTCCGCCGACTCCGACCATCCGCCCTCGGCCGCACCGGTGTCCGGGTTGATGCGCCAGCCGATCCGCAGATACAGGCGGCGGTCGGCCGGCGCGCCGCTGACGTAGACGACGACGAGTTCCTGCCGCCCGTCGCCGTCGAGGTCGGCAAGGGTGGCCGTGCCGTTCTCCACGCGGTAGCTGATGCTCAGCGCGCCGCTGGGGGCGTAGAACGTCGACATCGGCGTCGGCATCCGGCGCTCGTCGGTCCAGGAGGTGGGATTCCCGGCGGCGTCGAGGTTGCGGCCGATCCGCCACTTGCCGAAGTTGCCGTAACCCGGGATCTCCTCGATCCAGAACTGCAGCAGGTCCGGACGCCCGGAGTTCCCGTCGAGGTCGGCGACCGCGAGCGCGAAGCCCTGCGTGGGGTCCCCGACGCGGTGGGGCAACGTGGGCTTCATCTCCCACCCGCCGCGTACCTCGCCGTCGAAGCCGAGGTCGCGGCCGAACCGCACGTACGCCGCGTTGACACCGCCAGGGTTGTCGACGTGCCCGACCACGAGGTTGGACATGAAGCCGAGCCGTGGCCGCCACCGGATGTGCGAGAACGGACTGACGTCGGGGAGGCCACGCCCGCCGAACACGGGCCGGCCGAGGTCCTGCCAGGTGGGTGCGCCGCCCCGGAGCAGACGTACCAGCCTGGACTGGCCGACGCCGTACACGTCGGCGCCGGCGATGACCGCCCGCAAACCCCAGGCGGGGTCGGTCGGCGGCGGCCCGCTCGGTGTCTGCCAGCCCCCACTCGGGGACCACGCCATGATGGTCTGCGCGGTGGACTTGACCAGGAGCGAACCGTCGGGCGCCCGTCCGAGCAACACCCCCGGGGTCTGCGGCGGCGACTGCGCGACCCACACGTCACCCATCAGGATGACCCGCATCGTCAGGTAGAGCTTCCCGTCGGCGGCCATCGCGGCGAGGTAGGCGCCGAACTCGGCGATCCTGCCGGTGACCCAGACGTACGTCGACGGCTTGCCGTGGCTCGTCCACACCCAGCCGTTGCCGGAGTTGCGGTACTCCTGCAGCCTGCCTTCGGAGTCCATGAGGGCGAGCCGCCACCAGCTGAGCACGGACGGGGTGCTCTGGCACAGGGTGCCCGGCGGCGTGCCGTGGGTCACCCAGACCCAGCCGCCACCGGCGGCCTTGCGCTCGTACAGCACACCGTTGGTGCCGACGCACCACACGCTGTCGAACGTCCCGGTCTGCGCCAGCCCGCCGCTGACGGGCCGGGAGTCCCACGCGCTGGTGGCGAGCCCGAACCCCCAGCCGATCGTGGTGCCGGGCGGTGTGCCGTGGGAGATCCAGTGCCAGCGTTCGCCGTCCCAGCCGCACTCGTAGAGGGCACCGTTGCCGCCGGTCACGAACGTGTGCAGGTCGCGGACGCCCACAGGGTCTGAGTTGATGGTGGCGTCCGGCGGCCGGCCATGGTCCACCCAGCCGACGTGCACGTCGTTCTCCACCCGCGACATCAGCCGGCCGTCGACGGTGACGACGAAGACGCGTCCGCCCATCGGTGCGCCGACCTGGGACAGCGGCGGCGAGTATTCGCCCGGCTCGTCGCGCGGGAGCTGCGGATCCTGCTCCCACCACCGCGGCGTCAGACGTTCCCCACGCAGGTGGTCGAACGTCTCGCCGTCGGAGAAGTCCTCGAATCCCAGGAGGCCGGGTGGCGTACGAAGCGCCGGAGTCGCGGTGACGTCCCGGCTGGCAAGCGCCTGCAGAGCGGTGGTCCCGAGGTCGCCGGACTCCCCCGGCGTACGCCGGTCGACCGGACCGCCGGGACGGCTGAGCCGACGGAACGCCGGCGACACCGCGGCCTCGGCCTCGCGGTTGCCGGTCAGCTCGTCGCCGACGGTAGCGTCGCCGACCTCGACGTCGTGCCGTGCGGGCGCGGCGACCTGGAGCAGGTGAGGGTCGTCCAGCCCGTCGGCGGGGTTCGCGGTGACGCCCAGGCGACGGCGGTAGATGCTGTCGCTGAGTTCGCGGGCCAGTTGTCCCTGGCGCAGGGCCTCGTTCGCCTGGCGGATCTCCGCCGCCTGGTCCCAGGCGGCGGCGACGAGATCCTCCTGATGCCGGCGGACGACCTCCGCGCCGAGTGCGGCGGCGGCACGGTGCCGTGGGTCGACGTTCAGGTCACGCAGCCACCGGGGCGGCTGACCGTCGGCGGGCACGCCCGAGCGCCCCGCCTGCTGGTCGCCGTAGGTCGGCGGGGAGAGCCGGTCCGGCGCGGTGGCCAGCACCCGGTCGTACGCCGATTCGAACGCGCGCCGGGTGTTCTCGTCCCACGTCCGCGGCCGGGTGCCCACGGATCGCAGCGGCCCCTCGAAATCCACGACGCGGTGGGGATCGCCTGCGGGCAATTCCGGCAGCCCCGCACCCGCGGAGCCTGCGTCGAGTTCCCGCACACCGATCTTCCCGGGCAGGGCGCGCGGCACGAGCCGGTCGACCAGCGACTCGAAGTCCCCGCGCACACCGGTGACGAACGTCCAGTGGTGGTACGCCGGAAGCGCCCAGTCCGCCTGCGCGGACACCGGCGGCCAGGCGGGGCGGAGTTCGGTCGCGTCGGCTCCCTCGACGGGTTCGCCGAGCCCGGCGAGCCGGCCGGCCTCGAACGCGGGCACCACCGCGGCGACATAGGCGACGTGGGGGTCGAGCCGCTTGGGGCACACCAGCCGGGACAGCGTTCGTTCCGGTGCCTCGGCGAGCAGGCCGTCGACCGTGGCGTCGTTCAGGTCCCCGTCGGTGACCACCTGCGCGTGCGCCCAGGCCCACGACTCCGACAGGTCGGGCAGGTCCTCCGGCGCGCAGACGAGCCGCGGAAGTCCGCCCTTCGGGTCGGGTACCACAGTGGCGCGGTCGGCTTCGACCACGACCAGCACCAGCCACGGACGCAGCCGCTGCTCGCCGGTGGGCGCGGCGGGGCTGAACATCCACGGCAGGTCCGGCCGGTCGAACTCCACCTGGGCGAACAGGTGCGGCTCGAACCCGTCGGTACCGGCCGGCGGGTCGGTCCGCAGTACCTGCCGCGGGTCGATGCCGGCGACGTCACCGGGCCCGTAGAGCCGGGTCGGCACCTCCACCTCGGGCCGGTCGTTGATCCGGACCTTCACTGTCACGGTTCCCCGCGCCGGTAGCGAACCGGTCAGCGGATCGGTACCCGAACCGCTGGCCCCGAGCCCCTCGCGTACCCACGAGAGGAATGTCAGGCCGCTCATGCGTTCGCCCCCGTCATCCGTTCCTGCTGGGCTGCCCCGCGGGGCCGGCGGCCGGCCCTCCGCGCGTCTTCCGCCCCCGTGCCGTCCGTCGTGGTGCTGCTCGCACCCGTGTCGCGGACGACCAGCCGGCGCTTCGGCTCCGCGAAGCGGCCGCGCCCGGTCGTACGGGTGCCGGCCCGGGCAGCCGGGCCCACACCGACGCGGGCCAGCAGGGCTGTTCGCTCCCGACGTGCGGCGACCGCTGCCGAGCGGTCTGGTGCTGCCAGATCCGCCGGTGCCATCTGCGCCGGTGCCGCGCGCAGTCCGTCCCGGCCGTTCGCCGACGCGACGGCCGGGCCCGGCGCACCGACCACGACCTTCTCCTCGTACTCGGGCGGCGCCTCGATCAGGCCGCTGTGGTCGCGGTCGGTCAGGTCCGCGGTCACCGCCCGCCCGGCGTCGAAGAGCTGGAAGGACGGTCGCGAGAGCTTCTCGTCGTCGCTCAGGTCGAGAAACTGCGCCACCGCGAAGTGCTCGGACGTACCCTCAGCATCCAGCGGCTCACCGTCGTCGATACGGACGCTCTCGATCCGCAGAGGCCGGTGGTCGGTCACCGGCGCTGCGCCGAACCGCTCCAGGGCGAGCCCGAGCGGTGCGACGCGCTGGGTGACCGACAGGCCGCCGAGCGGGTGCGCCAGCAGCGTCCCGTCCGGGGCCGCCACCTGCCGCAGCGACACGACCGAACGACCGGCGCCAGGCAGCTGCGCCGTCCAGTTCCGGCAGTCCGCCAGCGCCGCCTCCACTCGCCCCGCGACGTCGACGGGGGCCGGTGCGACCGCCGGTGCGGGCTGCCCGAACCGCTGGTCGAAGGAGATCTCCCCGCTGAAGAAGAGGATCTCGAACGTGGCCCGGCCACGCGCGTGCCACGGGGCCGGCCCGGAGAGGGTGACGTCGACTCGGACCGCCATCAGGGTGGTGTCGCCCCGTTTGAGGGCGAGCGCGCCCCCCATGTCGGCGATGAAGCCGAACGGGTCCAGTTGCACCAGGGCGTCGAAGTACAGCATCCCCTCCACGCTGAAGCCGAGCGCCGCCGCGTAGAGCTCCAGCCGGGCGCCGAACTGCACCGTGTTCGAGGTGAGCGCGAGGTACGACTCCAACCGGATCCGCGGGTTGTCGCCGGTCATCAGCGACAGCGTGAGCCGACGCAGGGCAGGGAAGCCGGGCGGTGGCTGGAAGCGAGGGTTGAAGCCGCCCGCCGACAGCGCGAACGTCGGCCGGTCGAGCCACCGGGCCCGCATCGCCATGTCGCCGCTCAACGCGAACGCCGCGATCCGCGAGTCGTACAACGTGGCGTCCACCGACGCCTCGCCACGGTCGAAGTCGATCAGCCCGAGGACGTCCATGTTGACGACGACCACCGCGGCTTCTTCGGTGGGCAGCGCCATCCGCAGCCGCCCGAGGAGCGCGAGCCGGACGGGGGTGGGAAGCTCCAGCAGGAGCCCGACGTCGAGCGTGAGCAGAGTCGGCGTACCCCACCCGATCCGCGCCATCGGCCCGACCACGTGCCGGTTCGGCGTCGGCGGGAAGATTGTGCCGAGAGTGGCGACGATCTCGGTGGCTCGGGTCACCGGGTCCGCGGGAAACAGGACCGAGTCCAGCGCACCGGTGCGGATGCCCGCCCGCAGGGCTTCCACAGCGACCGACCTGTTGATGCCGAGCAGGCCGCCGACACCGTTGAGGGTGAAGCCGAAACCGAGCTGGATCGGTGTGAACTCCGCGGCGACGATGACGAGCAGCGAGAAGCCCTCCGACCCGTCGGGCATCCGGGTGGTGAGCAGTCCGACGGCCTTCAGGCCGATGCCCTCCAGCTCCAGCTGGAGCGCGCCGGCGTACTCCTCCTTGGCCGGGTCGAAGAACAGGTAGCCGCCGCCGACCACCGGACCCGCCTCGATCGCCAGCGCGATCCCGGCCGGTGGCTTGAACGCCAGTGCGAGTTCGGCCGGCCCGAGGTTGCCGCCCCCTTCGGGAAAACGCAGGGACGCCTCCACGCCCGTGCGCTGCACGGCAGCGGTGACCGGTCCCAGCTGCACGCGGAACGTACCGGTACCGCTCACCGCGAGCCCGTCCGCCGACGTCGGGAGCGCCAGGTCGAGTACGTCGACCTGTAGCGGTCCGAGGGTCAGGTGCACCGGGAGGGACACGGCCAGGCCACCGCCGTGTCCACCGCTCCCGGCGCTGCCGGTGACCCGTAGGCCCTTTGCGGAGTTCCATCCCACGGTGACGTCGAAGGGAACCCGCATCCCCTTGTCAGGAAGTACTTTCGCGAGGAAGGAGTCGCCGTCCCCGGGCTCGACCACGAGTGCGGAGGGCCCGGAGGACAGCGCGACGTCGAGAACGGTCGAGGTCGGGCCGGCTACGAGGGAGACGGACAGTCCGGCACCGCCGATCTCGACCCGAGTCCCCTTCTCCGCGGGCAGCGCGAGGGCTGCCGAGACGCCGACCTCGCCGCCCCCGACCTGGCCGTCGGTGTTCGGCGTTCCCACCCTGGTGAGGCCGAACCGGACGAGGACCTCCGGTTGACCGGACCCGTCTGCGAGGTGGGCACCGTCGGCGGAAACGACCAGGCCCGGCGCGAGCGCTCCCACCTCCGCGACGAGCTGCCAGGCGCCGACCTGCCAGCTACCCGACCAGGTGCCGAACGCCTCCACCGCGAGAGCCAGCCGGCCGAGGTCCTCGCCGGTCAGCACGAAGACGGCGCCGGCTCCCAGATACCCGCCAGTGTAGGAGTCGGCAACGGGGAGGATTTCCCCTTGATGGTAGGGGCTCACCGGCACCCCCACCCGAAGCATCCGGTGGGTCAGCGCACGCTGGTCGGCCGGGAGTGCTGCAGCGAGTTCGCCGGCCAGGTCGTTCGCCGCGTCCAGCCCCAGTCCGCGCAGCCAGTCGGCGAGCATCGGCAGCAACAACCGCGCCAGGTTGTCGAGCCGGGCGGTGAGGTCGGCCGACGCCGTGTCGTAGCGATCGCGCAGTGCGCGCACCGGATTGCGGAGGAACGCCTCGAGCAGTGCGGTGTCCAGATGGCCGCGTGGGCCGGGGCCCCGGATCACCGTGCCACCGGAGGTGGTGATCGGCGCCTCCGCGGCCGCCAGCCGCGCGGGAACGTAGAGCCCCGCCACCGCCAGCACGTCCGCGACACGCGGGTGATGCTGGTCCAGCCAGGTCGAGACGAGGTGGTTGAGCAGGTCGTCGGCGAACTTCTCCATCAGGTCGAGGGGCAGGCCCGCCGGGGGATGCCAGTCCGTGGCCACCGCGCGGACCGCCTCGACGGTTCGGCCCACGACCGGAAGCGCCGAAGCGACGTCGGCGAGTTCGAACTCCGGCGCGGTCAGCAGCGCGAGCAGTTCTTCCGCGGCGTCTGCCCCGGCCGCGAGCATCGCTTCGATCCGGGTGATCGGAAGCCCGGTCGCCGCGTCGAGGTTCCAACCGAGCCGCGCCGCGAGGCCGGTGACGTCGGTCGCGTCGGCGATCGGGGACACGAACAGCCGCAGCTCCCGCAGGAGTGGCGCCCAGTTCCCCGTCATGAGCGCACCTGGTGAGCACCCGGTCCACGTCGGGAAGGGCTGTGGAGCCGACGGCAAATGGGCACACGGGTACGCCGAGAGCAGTGCATGAGAATCCCCCCAGTCGCGTCGCAGAAGCGACGTGCCAAGAGATTTCCAGCAAGGCGCCCCGCCGTCAAGATCAAATTTCGGAGCCCCGTCAAACACCGTCAAACGGACAGGGGTTCGGACACGGGTGAGCGATCCCTTCTGTGTAAGGGATCGCGCCGACCCTCGATGGCGAGGCAGTTTTGCGGATTCACCGGACAGGATGATCAATCGTGAGTCATCATGTCCTGCGTTCGGCGTCAACCCTCACTTGCAGCAGTCAGCCACGATGCGCGTCAGGGACAACGTGGCAGGTCGACCGGAAGGTGGTCACCGTGCCGTGGCAGGAGCTGAACCGGTCGCTGCGAGTGAGGGCGTCGAGCGGTTGTGGTGCTGGTAGCCGTTGATAGTGCCGATCGGCACGGGTAGTTCTGCAAGCGCGGGGGTGAGGATGACATCGTGGGCCAGCGTTGACCGGACCACGGTACGAGCGGCTCGCTGAAGCTCGGCGTGTGCGCTGCGATAGGCGAGCGCGTGCAGGACCGGGCGCGTTCGTACTACCCCCACGTCAGCGGCTCGACGCCGACGACGACATCTCCGTAGTCGTCGAAGCTGACATCAGGATCTTGGCTGCCATCCCCGTTCATGTCTTGGTTCGGCCATTCGAGCGAACAGGTCCTCACCGTCGCGTCGGCTCTACCTGCACCTACTGCCGAAGGCGCAGCTCCGTACGTGAGGCAGGCAGCGAGGGCGAGTAGCCCTACGGCAGGAAACGCACGCAAGAGGTCTCCTCCGGCCCAGCGCGCACGGATGAGCGCGGTGATCAACAAGCATGCGCTCTCGCCGTGTACGACGAACCCGTTCGCAACAAGTCGATGCCGTTGCGGCCCTCCAGGCGTTGCACGACAGCTGATCGGCGTGGCCTACTGACCTGAAAGCTGCGGCCCGTCTCATCACCTCGACAGACAAGGCTTGTCCGGTCGGCATAGGAACGGCACCTGTGGCTCGGTGCGATGTCATTGACCTCGCGTCGGTCGACGACTCGCCGCCCCAGGCAACGCCGCCGCAGACGTAACAGTGACCGGGGGACTAGTGCTGGTCGCAACACCTTCCTGGTAGATCAAGGGGCGTGTTGGTGGCGAGGCGAGGACGCAAGCGTCGGCTGGAGATGGAGTCGGAGTACTGGCGGCTGGTGCTGTCGGGAGTTGGCACCGTGCGGGCGTGCCAGATCGTGAGCATCGGGCGTAAGACCGGGTACCGATGGCGGGCGGAGAACGGCGGCGTACCGCCAGTGCGGTTGGCCGAGACGGCCCGCTCGAGCAGGTATCTGTCGCTGCTAGAGCGACAACGAATCGCCACGTTACGAGGCCAGGGCTTGAGCATCCGTACGATCGCGACCCGGCTGGGACGGGCGCCGTCGACGGTCAGCCGGGAGCTGCGCCGCAACATGCGCCGTCACGATGGCGGCGCCTATGACGGCGACCTGGCCCACTCCCGTTCCCGCGAACGTGCCCGCCGCCGACGTCCTGGCCGGCTACTGGCAGATCCGGGCCTGCGGGCCGTGGTGCAGTCCAAGCTGGAAGTGGAGTGGAGCCCGGAGCAGATCGCTGCGTATCTGCGGTCAACGTTCCCCGATCGGCCGGGGTGGCATGTGTGCCACGAGACGATCTACCAGGCCCTCTACCACGGCGGGAAGGGCGGTCTGAGCAGGCAACTCACCCTCCGGCTGCGCACGGGCAGGCCGCTGCGGAAGCGCCGCCGGCGGCCGAACCAGCGCCAGGTCCGGTTCGTCGCGCCCGCACTGTTGATCGACCTGCGGCCGCCGGAGGTCGAAGACCGCGGCCGGATCGGCGACTGGGAAGGAGATCTGATCACTGGCCAGAAGAACCGGTCTGCGATCGCCACCTTGGTCGACCGCACCAGCCGCTACGTGCAGCTGGTCCACCTGCCGGTAGGCCATGACGCCGAAGCGGTCCGGGACGAACTCCTCACCGCGTTGGCCAGACTGCCCGAGCAGGCTCGGCTGACCTTGACCTGGGACCAGGGATCGGAGATGGCCCACCATGACCAGATCGGGCTGCTCCTTCGTGACGGTGTGTTCTTCGCTCAACAAGGAAGTCCCTGGCAGCGTGGGACGAACGAGAACACCAATGGCCTGCTGCGCCAGTACTTCCCCAAGCGGACCGATCTGTCGATCCACCCGCCGGAGTACCTGCGCGAGGTCGAGCACCGCATGAATCATCGGCCGCGCAAGGTGCTGGGATGGCTGACACCAGCCGAGATCTTCAACACCCTCTGACACCATGAAGAACGGTCAGCGTTGCGACGACCACTCGAATCCGCCACTCAGGAGGGGGTCAACTTTCGGAGAACCCCAGGGGTCAGTCTTCAGGAGGCGGCGACAGCAGCAACGCTTCGACCGCACCGGGGTCTGAACAGCCATCTCCCGACCCGTCTGACAAGGTGAGCAAGTGACAGGCACGGACACGAGTCGCGCGACCACCTTCGGTACCTGGGCAGCCAAGTACCGCCGTCGGCGAGGGACCTACGAGTTGCCCAAGGCCCCGGCGGCAGCAGAGGTCGAGCGGACGCTGCTGCCGGAAGGCTGGCTGGGCTGCGTGTGCTTACACGACCTCGAACCTGCGGCGAACAAGCCCAGTCCAGGCGGACCGGACGTGCTGGTGTTGTCGACTCCGGACGGCAGCTGGCGCCAGCCAGAAGTGACGACCACGCTGGCAGCGACTCGTGGTTGAGCACGAGCAGTTCACGCGAGGAGCCCAAGCCGAGCGACTTGCCCGCGGCGCGGCCGGCTGGCTGAGCAACCATGCCCAGACGGAGGTCCATGACCCGTCCCTGTACCACGGTCTTGCCGGAGTGGTGCTGGCGTTACATGAGGCTCACGAGCACTTCGGCGACAGCCTCTACGGTGACGCTGTCGCCCAGGGAGCAGACACGTTGTCGGCCCACGTCGAGCGACTTGACGAGTCCTCGCTGTACTTCGGGCTGACCGGAGTGGCCGTCGCGTTGCGTGCGCTTGGCCGCGACGACGCCGCCGATCGGGGGTTGAGCCGGGTCCGTGACCGCTTCGACGGTCACCGGTGGAACCGGATGTTCGAGCTGTTCATGGGCAACGCCGGCATCGGACTCGGCGCCCTGCGGGCCGGTGACACGGACCTTGCGATCACGGCGGTGAGCCCCTACCTCACCGCTGCGGATCCAACCCCTTGCGGCGTCAACTGGAGAGTCCGGCCCACGCCAGCTCGCTCCCATCACATCGCACACGGCACCCTGGGCATCGTCTACGCGCTCGCCGCCGTAGGCCACGCTGCCGACCGTGAGGACATGATCGAGATGGCCCTGGCCGGAGCAAGGGACGTGGTGGGTCGCAACGAGGCCGGCCCAGATGGCTTCTTGGTTCCTCACTCAGACCCACCACACAAACCCGAGCTAATCGACCGCTACAGCTATGGCTGGTGCAACGGCCCGGCCGGCGACGCCCAGGTCTTCCGCCTGCTAGCGCAGATCACCGGCGATGAGACCTGGACCGCTCGGGGTGACCGCTGCTGGGCAACCATCTGCCAGTCCGGCCTACCGAGGCGCAGGCGGCCGGGATTCTGGGACAACAACGCTCGCTGCTGCGGTACCGCCGGCGTGCTGGCCCTGGCCTGCGATCGAGTCGTTGAGCGCGGCGATGACTTCTGCTTCGCGAATGTGCTCGTCGACGACCTCACCGCACGCGCGACCGTCGACGAGCAGGGTGTGCGTTGGTCCAACCACGAGCATCGGGCCACCCCAAGCGAGTTGCCGCCTCGTCTGGGCTGGGCCATGGGTAACGCAGGCATCCTTCGGGAGTTACTACGCTACGTAAGGCTCAGCGACGGTCGCGTCGGAGATTACGTGGTGCCCTGGCCCGATCATCCCAACCCGAGCACGTTCTCGTAACGAGAGAAGCCAACCCGCTGTGCCGTGCCTCTTCCCCCGCCGACGTGCCGGCTTCTGGGTCACACTCGGCACGGGTGTTGTGTGCGGGTAGTGCCTCATGTACCTCCGATGCCCCCGCAACGGCGTGTGTTTTCGCACCACAACCCGCACCACGAGGAGCTTCTTCGCCAGGTCGGGAGAGCCTCTGCGTACGCAACCCAGTGGGGCAAACCGTAGCCTGCGGCTCGGTCAGCGGTAGATGTCGCGCCGGTGGCCGAGATCCACGACGAGGACCACCAGCCGCGCATCCTGAACTTCGTAGATGACGCGGTAGTCGCCGACCCTGATTCTGAGCAGTCCGCTTCTCCCCTGCAGCGCCTGGGCTCCGTGGGGCCTCGGCTCGACGGCACGGCGGTGATGTCGGTCGTCCTGACCAACCAGGTCCTGGACAGCCGCGCCGCGAGCACCTACAGCGCCGTAACGCAGGGCAGGGTGCCGGCCGAGCAGGTCCCGCCCGAGGTGCTCAGCCAGGGGGCGGCGCTCTCCGACGCGTTCGCCACCACCTACACGGTGGCACTGGTGCTGGTCGTCCTGTGCGTCGTTCCGGCCCTGTCCCTGCCGCGCCGCAAGATCGAGAACTCCGCCGACGAGCAGGAGGAAGGTGCCGTTCCGGTCGTCATGCACTGACCGTCCGCCCCTCACCAGGGCAACAGCACTGACCGAAGTGGCCGCCACGTCGTACCTGACGTGGCGGCCACGTACGTGTACGGGTGGGCGTGCGGCGGCGATCCCGAGCGCCCATCGCCGAGTGAGTGCCGTCGAAAGCCAGATGACCGCCGAGTAGTCCGAACGCGAAGAGGGCGACCTCTTCCGGTTGCTCGACGCGTGGGCGAGGGCGTGTCGGCACAGCGTGGGTCAGTCCGACCAGGTCGGCTTCCCGATGGCCGCGCGTGACCTCGGTTCCGATGGTCGGCCCAGCCAGCGAGCCGGTGGTCGTGTTGATCCAACCGATCACGTCCTGGGTGTTGTCCACACCTCCGAGCGGCTCGGTGTAGTACTCCCAGAGCATCGCCGACGGCCGGTCGACGTTGGTCATCCAGCTGATGCCGCGCCGGGCGGTCGCGACCCATTGCTTGATGTGCCGCAGCTCGCCCCCCTGGAGCAGCCCGCCATAGACGATGTAGGCGTAGCCCGTCGGCTTCCCCGATGGGTACCAGGCGTACGGCACGGAGCCGTCCGTCTCCACCCGCCGGTTCAGGTTGCGGGCGAGCGCGTCGCTGTATCCGAGCAGCGAACCGTCGCCGGTCGTCTCGTACAGCTTGCGCAGCAGCACGAGTGAGGCCCCGTCGATGTTGTAGACCTCGGTCGCCCGGCCGCCGTTGGCGTCGATGGGGGCCATCGAGCAGTACGGGATCGAGGCGTACCACTCGTCGGGGTCGAGGAACTGCAGGCCGGCGGCGTCGTGCAGCAGGTAGTCGACGGCCCGCTGGGCGGCCTCCAGGTACGCCCGGGCGCCGAAGGCGTGGTAGCCCTCGAGAAGTGAGGTTGCGGCGTTGTCTGTGATGATCGCCATCACCGAACCTCGAGGGTGTGTCCTGCCGTCCGGATAGTGCCCGGGATAGGCGAAGTGGCTGTTGGCGATCCCGTACGCCCACGGGAAGCCGAAGCCGCCGCTGGGAAGCAGGACGTCTGCGAGGGAGTCGAGAATGCGAGTCGCCCGCTCCCGGTAGACCTGCTCGCCGGTGACCTGCCACAGGCGCGTGTTGGCGCTGGCCGCGCTCGCATTGCCCTGAGGGTCGGGCTGGACGTCACCCGGCCAGGTGGAGTGGGCGATGCCGATCCCACCGCCCGGGACGACCCGGGTCTCCAGATAGTCGCTACCGGCCTTCGCCGCGGCGATCGCGGCTGGCGCGGCAACCCGCTGGGCCGCGTGGTCGGGCTTGCGGAAGCCGGATGCGATGAGGAAGACCCGGGTGCCGCCGGTGGCGGTGCGTCGTGGGATCGCACCTGAGGCGTCAGCGTCCATCAGGCCCTCTCTTCCCGGGTTCCACAGGTCGGGTAACGGCCCTGACCGTAATTTCGAGGTGCGCCAGTGTCAACCAGTCATCCACCGCTGCCAGGTCCGCTACATGACCGGCGCCGAGATCATGGAGATCCTCAATCGGTACGCGAGGGCCGCATCTATCGGGTCGCGCTGCCCCGCACGAAGCTCAGCCGCGGCTGAAACCGGGTCGCCAACGCCAGGTGCCCGCCCTAGGGTGCAGGGGTGGCTCTGCGACTGGAAGCGGTGACCTTTGACGTGGCCGACGCGCCCGCGGTGGCGGCCTTTTGGGCCGGGCTGCTCGACAGACAAGTCCTCACGGAGTCCGGCGGCGCGTTGGTACCGGGTGACAACACGCAGGTCGGGCTTCGCTTCGTCACCTCCGACACCGAGCAAGTCGGCCCGCGCCGGCTGCACTTACACCTGACCAGCAGCAGCCCCGAGGACCAGCAGCGAACCGTCGAGAAGGCGCTGGGCCTGGGCGGCCGCCACCTTGACGTGGGCCAAGGGCCCGACGCCGACTTCGTCGTGCTGGCCGACCCTGGCGGTAACGAGCTGTGTGTGATCGAGCCGGGCAACAGCTACCTGGCCGGCACCGGCTACCTCGGCGAGATCACCTGCGACGGAACCCGCGACGTCGGCCTGTTCTGGCGCGACGCGCTGGGCTGGCCGCTGGTGTGGGACGAGAACGAGGAGACCGCGGTCCAGTCACCGCTCGGCGGCACCAAGATCTCTTGGGACTCTTGGGGCGGACCGAAGGTCGAGCCCAAGAACGGAAGGAACCGGCCGCGCTTCGACCTGGTCACCGCTGACCCGACCAGCGAGGCGGAACGACTGGTCTCGCTCGGTGCGACCCGTCTTGCCGACCTGTCTGACGGCGTCGAACTGGCCGACCCAGACGGCAGCGAATTCGACCTTCACGCAGACTGAGCGTCGAGCCGCCGACTCCGATACGCGTGCCGGTCAGGGATCCCCCAACGGACACGGACAACCATGCGGCTAAGCGGAGGATCCTGCGGCTGATTCTCCTCAGCCCCGCTTTTGGTGCGTGGATCTTCCTCGCTGTTTGTCAGCCGCTGGCAGCGTACCTCGACCCGCTCGGCCTCACTGCGCAGGACGCTGGCCCGGCCTGTAGGCCGTCGTCGGATGGAGCGTCGTACCGGGCAGGGTGGAGATTCCGCAGGTGTTGGCGAGTTCGACCACGGCCTGTCGCCCGCAACACGCGACCAGCAGATGGCCGACGCTTGAAAGATCTCAGCACCCACCGTGGACGACTTTCTGGCCGGCCTTGAGCGGGACTGGTTCGTAGAGTCAGTCCCGCTCTACGTAGTTAGGGCCCGGCCACGGCCACCTGGTTTCGTGTCTACGGCTACGTCGCCGCTGCTAAAGACTTTGCACGCATCCGTCCGGGCCGGTTTGTCGGGCGTTGATGCCTTGCGCCTGCTACGGGCTACTCTGGAACGGCGGCTTGGCCGGTGGTGGGATGTCGGCCACATCCTTGCCAAGACAGGGATGCGGGACCGGGTCGCCCTCGTCGTGCTCGCCCACCAGACCGCCGAGGTCCGACCCCTCGAAGGCTGACGTCGACCGGCGAAGGCTAGAACAGGGCAGGCTGCAGGTTCACCGGGAGCGGGGGCATCCGTTGCCGACTCCGCCACTCGGCACTCGAGTCCCAGGAAAGCTCGTCGACGTGCGGCACCACCCGGTCGGGAGGTGCCTCGTGCCCGAGCACCCGACGGGCGAGCAACGCCGTACCGGGCAGTCCGTGGCCGAGCACGCACTGGTGCACCTCGTCGGCCGACAACGGCAGCCGCCCGGCTTCGCTACCGATCTCGACGTCGTCGTGGTGGCGCATCACCTCACGATTCCGCCGCCAGCGTTCCACGGCGTCCGGCGCGGCCAGACGGTTCGCGACACCCGGACCGACCACCGCCCGTACGGCGTCGCCCCCGGCTGCCATCGCGGCGAAGACCCCTTCGGCCGTACCGAACTCACGCAGCAACGCGGCGGCCCGCTTCGGCCCGATCCCGGTCACACCGGGCAGGTTGTCCGACGGATCGCCGCGGAGAGCGGCGAAGTCGGCGTACTGCTCCGGACGGACGCCGGTCAGCAGTTCGAGGCGGTCCGGGTTCAGCATCGGCGAGCCCTCCACACCGCCGCTGATGACGCGCAGCACCGACGTCGAATCGTCGATCAGCGCGAACGCGTCCCGGTCGGAGGTCACCAGCACACAGCGCCCACCGGCTTCCCGAGCACACCGTGCTGCGGAGGCGAGCACGTCGTCGGCCTCGAGACGCGCCGGGACCACTACCTGGAGGCCGAGCTCGGCGAGCACGCGCGTCGCCAGGTCCAGTTGAGACACCAGGGTGGGCAGCTTGTCGGCCCGCTGCGCCTTGTAGTCCGGCCAACGCTCGCGGCGGGCGTTGTCGTCCGGATCGTCGAAGCCGACGACCACCATCGTCGGACCGATCCGTTCGGCAGCGGCGACGACCTGGGTGAGCAGGCCCCGTACGGCCCAGTTCGGCTGTCCCAGCACGGTACGGGAACCGGTCGAGGCGAGCGCGTGGTAGCTGCGATGCAGTAGGGAGTTGCCGTCGACGGCCATCACGACCTCACTCGCGCTCGACCCGTCGCCCGACACCTGCACCTCCACCCCAGCAGGCTAACCCGTCGACCGACACTCCTCGACAGCCGAACCACCCATGGCGCAATGGAGGCCGGTGCAGGCATCCTCGCGCCGACGCAGTGCATCTATCTGGTTCCTGTCGCCCGTCTCGCCACGGGGTTGGCGGCAGCCCACCAAGGCGGCACCCGACCGGCCTGGTGACAGGCCAAGAAGAAACCACACGTGGCTTCCCAGGTTCATGACGTTGCGGCGACCACGCACCACGAACCCCGGTCCACCCGGCTGCTCGACGCAGTCGGCGTGGGCTACTTCCCGCTCGCCCTGGCCGCGCGTCTCCCGTACGCGATGGTCGTCGTCGGCGTGCTGACACTCGTGGTGGCCACGCGTAGCTCTCTGACCCTAGGCAGTCTGACTTCGGCCGCCGGCGTCGGTGCGGCCCTGGTCGGCCCGCTGATCGGCGCCGCGGCCGACTGGTTCGGGCAACGTCCGACCCTGCTGGTCGCCGCCTCGGCCAACACCGCCGCCCTCGTGGCGATGGCGTGCACAGTGCGTTGCCGGACCTCGCCGTCGTCGCGGCCGCCGTCCTGCTCGGGGCACTCCGCTGAGGATCCAATGGATCTGGCGGATGGCTGGAGTCAGAGAGGCCACGGCAGACGTGCCTCTTGCACATGCGCTTGCAGTCGCGGCAGGTCGCAGGCTTCGCTGGGCGGCAGGCAGTGCCCGTGTGCTCGTCACAGTCGTGCGGCAGCGTGGTTCGATGCTCGACGTAGCGACGGCCGCCACAGTGTTCGCGACACCGATGAAGGTCGGCGTAGAACGACTCGAGTGTCTCGGGATCGAGTCGGCCGACCTCGCGCTTCCCCAGGATCGGACGGATGTGCTTGGCAATCTTCCGCTCGTAGCCCTGACGAGTGCTGGCTTCGACATCGATCACTTTCACTAGCGGTCCAGCAACTGGCTGCCCGTGGCGGCGGTCCGCGGATTCAGCCACTCGTCCACCTTGATGCAGGAGCCGAGTGCCGCCTCGGCCTGCGTCGCGACGACCTCGGTCAGGTCGATGCGGCGCCTTGAGGCGGGATCCAACCCGACGTAGACCTTCACCCGTTCACCTCGGACGTGAGGACTACTGCGGCTACAGCGAACGCGTGAGGCTCCAGTTAACGGTGACCAAGGGACTAACTCGCACCACGGAAACGGGCAAAACGGACACCAATCTCAGTCACGCGATGTGATCTCCGCAGGTCAACCGGGGTAGGGCGGGCGGGACTCGAACCCGCGACCCAGGGATTATGAGAACCCTTGCCAACCACTACCAGGCCATCTACCAGCGACTATGCCCACAGGCCACTCCCCCACAGCCACCCTGACCACATTGATCACCGCCGTTTCGCACCACAACTCGCACCACGAGGAGCTTCTTCGCCGTGTCGGGAGAGCCTCTGCGTACGCACGCCAATGGGCCAAAGCCGTAGCCTGCGGCTCGGTCAGCGGTAGATGTCCCGCCGGTGGCCGAGATCCACGACCAGGACCACCAGCCGCGCATCCTGAATTTCGTAGATGACGCGGTAGTCGCCGACCCTGATTCTGAGCAGTCCGCTTCTCCCTGCAGCGCCTTGGCTCCGTGGGGCCTCGGCTCGACGGCCAGCTCGTCAATCGCCACGGCTACACGCTTCCACGCCAACTGGTCGCCCTTGCGTAGACGCCGCAGCGCCCGGACCGCGGCGGGCTCGACTTGGATCTGGTAGCTCACGAGTCGAGCTCGTCGCGCAGCGACTCCCACGAAACCGGTCTCGCGCCGGCCTCCCGCTCCGCCTCTGCTGCCTCAACGGAGGCCCCGTCGGCGGCGTCCTCGGCCGTCTCGATCAATCGATCGATCACCTGCCTGACCCGCTCCTTCGTGGCTTGGTCCGCGTCCTGCACCGACGACCAAAGCTCACGACAGGCCGCCGCTACAGCAGCCTCCCGTACCTTCGCTTCATCCGCCGCTGTCCGCGCCAACGGCACGATCGCCGCGACACGCCGGCCGCGCCGAGTCAGATAGGTGACGCTGCCGGCGTAGGTCGCCTTGTTCACCACGTCCGCCAGACGATCACGCGCATCGCTGATCGCCAGCTCCGCAGGAACCTCTGCTGCCGCACTCATGCGGCCAAGTGTACGACTCGTACAACTCGGGGTGCCACTTCACCAAGAGTCGGCGCTGACACCAGGACAAATCGTTCGAGCCTGGAGGCTGGTCTCGAGCGCTGTACTCATCCGCGCCCCGATGACCAACTGTTCTCAGGACTTGCTAACCAATCCAGCCACGCCCGGATCGGTGATTTGCGACGCAGAATCTCGACGACAGTGCAGACGTCCTTCGGTTCGGCGGTGGGTAGCGCACTGATCACAGCGGCGGACGCTTCGGCGCGTTCGCCATCGGTAGGACCCAGCGCCTGTAGCGCGCCCACCAGGTAGCCCACGTTCCGTGGTCGGGCGGCCGGCAGCGCCCCGACCACGGCCGCACGCGCCCTGACCCGGCGACCAGTGCGGGATGTGCTGGCCAGTCCTCTGTTGCGGGGGGATGTGCTGGTTCTTGCGTGGCCAGGGCGGCCAGCCACCGGGGAGACCGTGCCTAAGCCCGAATCCACCGATGGGCTGTAGGTGATCGTTTCCGGATCGCCTTGTGGGCAAGGTTCGGTCGGGGGCAGGGGCTTTCGCCTGGTCTGG